>JAVUPY010000006.1 GCA_032252755.1 Terriglobia bacterium | reverse complement strand
AGGGCGGGGTTGTTTCTCGGGATTATGCTCCGCCACCGCAACAAAAATGACTCCCAGTGTTTCTCGGAAACAAGCGCGATCGGGCATCTTTCGCGGTAATCAAGCGCTTTCAGAATCTTGAGACCAAAGCTGCTAACCTTCCAATCCCGACTCACCAAGGAACCGATCACGAGATATGAGGCCTGAAGGCGCACCGACATCCGCCGGGCTAGTGCGAGGTGGAGAATCCCGGAATCGGGCCGGACTGCAGCACAAACGCGCACGGATATACCTGCGTGCCGCTCGCTGTTTCCAGGATCTTCACTCCGGCCTTGAAGCTTCCCGATGACGTCGAGCCATCGATCGACGTAATGCCCGTCAGATAGTAGGCAAACATCGGCGGATCTGGGAGCGGAACGGCAACGTCCTTGTCCGTCGAGCCCACACTCCACTGCGTGACCGCCCCCACCGTCGCCGTCGAACTGCCCACTCCGTCCACCGAGTAGATCATCCAGTAGTTCGAGGCAAGCTCCAGCTTCACCTTGCACTCCGCCGACTCCCAGTGCGAGGTCGCGCCCGAAAGCGTCGATCCGTTCAGGATCGCGTAACCGCCCGTGTTGGGCGCCGTTCTCAGGTTCGTGTTGCTGCTCTCGGGCGTCCCGCCGCACCCGCCCAGGCAAAGCGCCGCGACGAATACAATTATCGGGAGTGAGTTGCAACCGCTGACCCGCGTTCGCAATGGCCGGCACACGGCGGCGATATTGTACTGCGACCGCGGGACTACCCAACGGCGAACTCTCGTTATCACTCGCCTGTAGTGCACACGTCACACTTTCCCCGCAAAATCTTCAGCACGCTCGAAATAGATTCCCGCCCAAAACCTCACAAATCCACCCTCGATTTGATATAATGCAATCGGACAGAAGTCCATCCAGCGGCGCCCCCAGCGGGCGCCGTCGCTGTTGAGACCTCTCCGTGCCCCACATCTGCCGTAGTTGCGAATGTGGGTCTGGTCCGCTCTTTCTCAACCCGCGCACCTGCAAGGAACAACCAGGAAGATGTGCGCCTTCCGCCTCCCAGGACTTCGGACGCGCTCGGCTCTATTTGACGATCGCTTTTACGTTTCCTGGGAACCAAGAACTGACTTTTGACGGATCGCAGATGGCGGATTGCGAGGCTTCTTGCACCTTGTGCCTTGTACCTTGCACCTCGTATTCACGTCCGATAACATGTGGGATTTCAGGAGGTTGTCCATTCGGAAGAAACCGGAGAAGCTGATTTTGCTGAGCAATCCACTTTCAGGAGACGACCGAATGGACATCCATCAGAATGCCCGACTTACCCTGTTTCGTCGAGAGCAACTTGCCCTCGCTGTTCTCGAAAACAAGCAGACCTTGAACTCGGTGGCAACCGAGTTCAAGGTCGATAGTCATACCGCTCGCAAGTGGGTTCGGCGTTACCAGGAACAGGGTCGTGCGGGCCTACGCGACCGATCCTCTCGACCTTGCCGTTCCCCGCGAAGGACGCATGAACTCCTTACCCAATTCGTTGAGGTCTTGCGCCGTTTGCGTTGGACCGGCATGCACATCGCCCAGGTGCTGCATCTGAGTCGCGCTACCGTCAGCCGCATCTTGCGCCGCCTGCACCTCAGCCGGCTACGTGATCTCGAACCGGCTCCGCCTTCGCTCCGCTACGAACACCCCGCACCGGGCGATCTGCTGCACCTCGATATCAAGCAGCTCAACCGTTTCTCGCTGCACCCCTACTGTATAGGTCGGCCGCGACGTCGTCTCGGCAACCAGTATCTCCACGTCGCCATCGACGACCACTCCCGCATCGCTTACGCCAAGGTGTATCCCGATCAGACTCGCCGTTCCGCTATCCGCTTCCTCTACGCCGCCTTCAGTTTCTACGCTCGCTACGGCATCCGCTTCCGCCGTATCCTCACCGACAACGGTTCCTGCTACCGTTCCCTTCGCTTTCGTCAGTTCTGCAGCACTCGCAACATCCGGCTCATCTTCACTCGGCCTTATACACCACGCACCAACGGCAAGGCCGAACGTTTTATCCAAACCGCTCTTCGTGAGTGGGTTCATGGTCGTTACTATCCCACTTCTGATCACCGCAACGCTCACCTGTCTCTCTGGCTTCGTCACTACAACTTCCACCGCCCACATGCTAGCCTCAATAACGCTCCGCCAATCTCCCGCTCCCCGCTTCCGGGGTACAACCTCCTGACACACCACACAACTCGTCAACTGGCTGACGCCCCAAACCAGTCCCTGTCACTTCTCCCTCCCAGACCTTTAGCGTTCGCGTCAGGGAGCATCGCTTAGCTCTGAACTCTTTCATCCGCTGGGTACAGGTGGCGTCTGCTACCAGGTACGACTCCGCCCGCCTGCTCTGGTCCGCGTCTCTGGACGGGGCCAAGAGGACTCCGAAGCGCCCGACAGGTCAACCAGCCTGTGGCAGTTCGAAGGGAACTCAGCCTGATGCTGGCCTTTTGCCGCTCGGAAGAGGTACAGGATTCAACGCACAAGGCTCAAGATCGAGTCGTTCTTTCTTGTACCTTGTACCTTGCACCTTGAGCCTCTTCCGGGAACCGGTCAACCTCAACTCGTACCGGAAAGTTGTTTGTATGTATTGGCTCTGGTTGTTTGCCGCGATACTGCTGGAAGTGGCTGCGACCGTGTTCATGAAACTGTCGGACGGCTTCAGCAAACTTGTTCCGACCCTGATCATGGCGTTGTTGTACGGAATCAGTTTCTTCCCGCTTGCCATTGCATTGAAGAAGATGGATGTTAGTGTCGCTTACGCGGTGTGGTCCGCGGTTGGGACCGCACTCGTCACCATGCTGGGGATGTTCCTCTTCCACGAGAAGGTCAGCATGGTGAAGATCGGAGCGATCGCAATGATCATCCTTGGCGTCGTGGCGCTGAACATGACCGAGCGGAGCACCGTGAAGTCCCCGCACGATCAGTCTTCAGCGCAACTGGCCAAGAGCGCCGGCGCTAAGGATGGGATGTCACAGTAGCGATCTTCAACCCAGGCATTTGCTGATTCCAACCCTGCGACACGCTGTCCACCGTTATGCGGAAGGGCCGGCGTGTCGTTGGGTTTTAGCGGATTATCCGTCAGGTTGTGAAGCGGATCCTGCGAAGCCCTGCGGTCGAATTTAGTTGCACGCGCCGCTATCGTTTATCCTGTAAGTCGCGATGGCGGACACGCGACAACTCGGTCTTTGGGAGCGGTGGCGCTCATACCTGGTTTTCAATCCCCTGGTCTATTTCTACACGTTCGTGTGCGGGACGCTGTCATTGCTGTCCTCGTTCTTCGATCCGAGAGGCCGCATCCAGCACGGGTTCGCGCGACTCTGGTCGCGGATGATCCTGAGAACCTCGGGTTGTACGCTGCAGGTCGAAGGCCTTGAGAACGTCGATCTTTCGAAACCGTATATCTACGCGAGCAATCACCAGTCGGCGTTCGATATCCCGACTCTCTATGTAGGACTCCCGGTCCAGTTCCGGATCATGGCGAAGAAGGAGCTGTTCGTATATCCCTTCATGGGATGGCACATGAAGCGCTCGGGGCAGATCCCGATCGAGCGTGACGATGCGCGGTCATCGCTGAGGTCACTTGCACGCGCGAGCGAAACGGTTCGCGGTGGAACACCGCTGTTCGTCTTTCCCGAAGGCGGTCGCACGCCGGACGGCACCATCAAGCCGTTCCTGAGTGGAGCGTTTTACGTCGCCATTAAGGCTGGCGTCCCGATTGTGCCCATGGCGATCGTGGGTACGTACGAGATCCTGCCAATGAACAGCTATGTCATTCGGCCACACCCGATCCGCCTGATCGTCGGGAAGCCGATCTCGACCGAAGGAATGAATCCGCGGGAAATGGGCGCGCTGGCGAAAGAGGTGCAGAAGGTAATCGAGGATCTCTATTACGCACACTCGCTCGTTTCCGATCCTCGGATCACACCAGAAGGTACTGAAGTGGCCTGTTCCCCAGAAGCGGACATGACGAAAACTCCCGCGCGGGATTAAACTCGTTCCATTCTTTCTTCCCTGCTATGCGACCGCGAATTGCCATTCCGCTTCCAAACTCCGACGCCAAGTACGCCGACAAAGTGATGCCGCAGTACAAGCGTTCGGTTGAGCAGTCCGGTGGGGACGCCGTTGAGATCCCGATTACGGCTTCGCCGGGGGAGATTGCCCAACTGATGAAGTCGTGTGACGCGGTCCTGTTGCCGGGCTCGCCCGCCGATGTGGATCCGCAGAAGTACGGCTCCGCCGAGCGCGACCCCCAGACCAAACCGATGGATGTCGCTCGCGACGACGCAGATGAGTTGCTGATCCAGGACGCCCATAACATGCGCAAACCGATCCTGGCAGTCTGTTATGGTATGCAGTCGCTGAACGTGTGGCGCACGGGAACGCTGAAGCAGCACCTTCAGACGTGTGTTCACCACACTCGCCCGGAAGGCGCACCGCCCAGCATGTACGTCATGCATCCGGTAGTAGTTGAGGCGGGGACGCGCCTTGCGCACATCGTGGCTCCCACCATCCACCAGGCGCACGGTTCCCCGAAAATCAACGTGAACTCCAGCCATCACCAGGCGGTCGCTCTCCCCGGAGACGGATTGCTGATAAGCGCTGTGTGCCCGGAAGACGGAACCATCGAGGCGTTTGAGGGGACGGCTGCCGATCACTTCGTCATTGGAATCCAATGGCACCCGGAGCGCAGCTTCGATGACGACGATTATTCGAAGGCGATCTTCCGCGCGTTCGTAGAGGCAGCCCGCCAATGGCACGAGAAGGCGTCCGAACATGGCGATTTTGAGACCGTAGGACGCTGAATCTACAATGGTTAAGATTTTCTTTATTTCTTCCTCTAGATAACTTGTTGCCTGCACTTCCGTGGCGATACACTCTCTGCTGCACCGCCCTAGCGGGGATTCCCTCGGCCACCGCAACACCCACATCCGTGTTCTTCAAGGAAAAACATATTTGCGAGGTATTCCATGCAGACTGCAACCAAGGCCAAACCACAACCTGAGCCGGTCGATCCGAAGCAACTCGAACAATTTCTTCACAAGTTCGTCGGAGACATGGGGGCGGCGATGAGTGCCGCACTGATTCTCGTGGGAGATGAACTTGGACTTTATCGAACCATGGCGGAGGCGGGGGCGTTGACGCCGGAACGCCTGGCCGAGTTGACCTCGACCGATCCGCGCTACATTCGCGAGTGGCTCGCCGCCCAAGCCGCGGCCGGTTACGTCATGTGCGATGCGGACACGAACACTTTCTGGCTCTCGCCGGAGCAGGCCTTAACGCTCGGACAGGAAAACAGTCCTGCAGATATCGTTGGCGGCTTCCAGGTTGTTGCATCGATGTACAAGGATGTGCATAAGATCACTGAAGCATTCCGCGGCGGAACCGGGGTTGGGTGGCACGAGCATCATCCGTTGCTTTTCCAGGGGACTGAGCGATTCTTCCGCTCAAGCTACGCCAGCAATCTGCTCGAGAGCTGGCTGCCGGCACTCGATGGCGTCATCGAGAAGCTGAAGAACGGCGGCAAGGTTGCGGATGTTGGCTGCGGATACGGCGCTTCGACAATCCTGATGGCGGAGGCATTCCCGAAAACGCGTTTCAGCGCATTCGACTATCACCCGGCGTCAATCGAGAAGGCACGGCAGAAAGCGTGGCAGGCGGGGTTGAGCGAACACATCGACTTCAAGGTGACAACGGCAAAAGAATATCCCGGAAATGATTACGACCTGGTTTGCATGTTTGACTGCCTGCACGATATGGGCGATCCAGTCGGTGCTGCCAAGCACGTTTTAGAATCGCTGAAGCCAGACGGGACTTGGATGATCGTGGAACCATTCGCGCACGATGAGATGAAGGCCAATCTCAATCCCATAGGCCGCGTCTTCTATTCGGCGTCGACCATGATCTGCACGCCGGCATCGAAAGCGCAGGAGGTTGGACTGGCGCTGGGCGCGCAGGCAGGCGAGAAGAAGATTCGCGAAGTGGTGATGGCGGGCGGGTTCAAGCACTTCCGACGCGCGGCCGAAACCCCGTTCAACATTGTTTACGAAGCTCGACCCTAAAGGTTCTCCCCCCAAGGACCGCGGAGTTGCGGTGTTTCGCAGATCCTGCCTCATTGGAGCCGCGAAATTCCGTCTCCGCGGTTTTTTAGCATTCAGCATCAGCACTCAGCATCTGAGTTATTGAATGCTGGGTACCGATTGCGGACTGCTGCTTTTATAATTCCGAAATCATGCCAGTGACACTTTCCGTTCAGGACAAAGTTGCAGTCATCACCGGGGGCTCGCGCGGGATTGGCGCGGCTTGCGTGCGGATGTTCGCCGAGGCGGGCGCTCAAGTCGTCTTCAATTACCAAAAGGCAAAAGAAGCGGCGGCGAAACTGGTCGTCGAATGCGGCACCGACCGATGCCTCGCGGTGCAAGCAGAGCTTGATGGTACCGGCGGTGAAAAGAAGCTGATTGACGCGGGGGTGAGCCGGTTTGGAAGCGTAGATATTCTCGTCGTGAATCACGGCATTTGGCCGTCACACGAAGCGCCGATCGACTCGATGACGGACGAGCAGTGGCACAAGACGATCGCAATTAATCTCGATAGCGTATATCGGCTCATCAAGCATGCGGTCGCGGCGATGAAGCGGCAGGGCAAGGGCGGGCACATCGTGCTGGTTAGCTCGACAGCTGGGCAGCGTGGTGAAGCATTTCACGCCGATTACGCGGCCAGCAAGGGCGCTGTGATCAGTATGGTGAAGGGTCTGGCGGCGGAACTTGCGCCTGACGGGATCTACGTAAATGCGGTGGCGCCAGGTTGGGTGCGTACCGACATGTCAGAACCGGCGCTGAAGAATGAGCAGAAAATGACTGAGGTCTTGCGCCTCATTCCGTTACGGCGCATTGCCAAACCGGAAGAGATTGCCGCGCCGATTTTGTTTCTGTGTACGCCGCATGCGGGTTTTGTAACCGGCGAAATCTTCAACGTAAACGGCGGGGCAGTGCTGGTTGGATAGCCGCACCTGCGGATTTCGTGCCAAAACGGGCGAGAAATTGAGTACCTCCGTAATATGGCGGCAGCAATATTCATATTTGCCGATTAGCGTTCCGACATACAATCCGCGTTATGGCCACACACTATTTTCCGATTCAGGGTCGCGGCCAGTTTCAAGGTGGGCCGTCGACTTCACTTGCGGTTGCGGGCATTACTGCCAGCGCATTGGCATGCGTGGGACTGAGCCTGTCGGCTGCATTGCACATCTTCGCCGGAATGTCGGAGGCGCCAGTACTCGCCGAGGCATCCGTCTCAAGCCCTCTGTGGATGACGGTCTGTAATATAGTGCTGCCAGTCTCGTTGCTGGCCATGACGCTATTGACGTACTGCATCTGGCGGAAACGCCAGAAGGCCGGATGAAATTCGTTGGTTTTGTCCTTGCACGCGGATAGCATCCGTGTGTGCCTCCCCAGATCAAGATCATTAACCTAGAAGAAGACCGCCCGACGGTGAACCGGATGCGGCTGCGGCTGGATCGTGCTCTGGCGCTCGCCCGCTCGGAAGGCACCTCTATCCTCAAGCTGATTCATGGATACGGCTCGAGCGGCGTCGGCGGGGCATTGCGCCCGGCGGTGCACTCTTCTCTTCTGCGATACAAGGATGCCGGACTGATCCGCGAATTTATCGATGGCGAAGACTTTCGCATCTCGAACGAGGCGACCTGGGCGCTTCTGAAGCGCATGCCAGATATGAAGCAGGATCGCGATCTCGGGCGAGGAAACAAGGGGATCACGATCGTAGTGATGTAGACAGCGCCTATTGCGTTTCGGTCTTCCCGGCGGCGGCGGCGACCGTGGACGGCGCTGGTTCGGTTCGCTTCTGCAACAGCTTCTGGGTATTCAGCAGCGGACGACCGAGCGACGGATTGTAGCCCGTCCATGCCGAATCGTTATCAGCTTCTTTCTCGAAGGTCGCGCGCATGCTTTCGAGTTTCGAATCAAGGTCGTCCATGTAGTGCAGCAGCAACGCTTCTGGAAACATCGGGAGCTTGGGCGAGCCAAACTCGTACTGCCCGTGGTGGCTGATGATGAGATGTTCGACAAGGCTCTTCAACTGGTCGGGAAATGTGGGAAGCTCGCGGATCTTCTCGTGCAGCATCTCGAGTTCGATGATCATGTGGCCGCGAAGCTGCCCGTCGGTCGTGTAGCTGAAGGAGCGCGCATAGTTCAACTCGTAGATCTTCCCGACGTCGTGGAGGAAGACTCCGGTGAGCACCAAGTCGCGATTGACGAAGGGATAGTTCCGCAGCACGAGATCACAGGAGCGGAAAAGCGAGACGACGTGGTCGAGGAGTCCGCCGATGAAAGCGTGATGCAAGGTCTTCGCCGCGGGAGCGTTCTTGTAGCACGCTGCAATCTTAGGATCGGCCATAAAGGCCTTCAGTAACGCGCGCAGATGTTCGTCTTCGATGCTTGCGACGAATTCGCCGACCGTGGCCCACAATTCCTCGACGTCTTTGGTGGTCTTCGGCAGGAAGTCGGAGAAATCGACTTCCGACTCTTCCACCTTGCGCAGCTTGTGTATAGTCAGCTGCCAGCGGTTGTTGAACCGATTGATGACGCCCTTCACCTTAATTACGCAATCCTGCGCGAAGGTGTCCTCGATCCCATCGATGTTGTCCCACATCTTGGCGGAAATCTGGCCGGTACGATCCGACAGCATGAGGTCGAGGTACGGTTCGCCGCTCTTCTTGCTTTTCACCTGCTTCGATGTGACGAGGAAACTGCTGACAATGGGCTTGTTTTCGTATTGTGCGGCGTCCCGAATGTAAACGTCTTTCATGAGGATGGGTCCCTTGAGTTGCGACTATCCTAACCCATTCAGAAGCTGTGCTGAAACAAAAGTCGATTCACCACATTAAAAAGCAATTCGCCAGCACACAGGGGCAATGAATTCAAACGAAAGAGGCACACCGTCGCGCGGTGTGCCCTCGCAACCTCGCCCTGCCTAGTAGGGTATGATTTTGAGCAGTCTCTTCTTTTTCTTTTTGGCCGCCTGCTCTTTAGCTTTTTTCGTCGTGGCGTCCTCGGTGAATACTGGTCCTGACTGTCCGGCTACCTTGCCGGTGTCAACGTACCCATCCTTCACGTATATGTAGGCGTCCTCACGAAGCTTTTTGAAGTAGTCATTGAGGGCAGGTGTGAGCTTGGCGTAATACAGCCGCTCCTGGATACCACCCTCAACCGATTTCAGCGGTGGAAGGCCCGCTGGTGTATGCTCGGTGACCTTCAGAATCACGAAGCCCTGTTTGGTTCGGATCGGGTCGGTAACTCCACCTGCCTGAAGGGCAAAGGTCTTGTCTTCGAGCTCCTTGGCAAGCGAGCCACGCTTGAAGTAGCCGAGATCGCCGCCATTGGCCGCAGTAGGCCCTGCCGAATTTGCTTTCGCGATTTCGTCGAAGGCCGCGCCTTTCTTCAGTTGCGCCTCGAGGTCATTGGCTTTGGCCTGCGCCGCGGCGACGGCTTCGGGAGTCGGTTCCGCTGACGGATCGTCCTTGCCATCGGCGGCCTTAGGAATCGCAACCGGTATCAGGATTTCACTCAGGCGAATGCGCTCCGGTTGCTCCATTTCGGCTTTGTGCTCGTCGTAGTACTTCTGCACCTCACTGGGAGTAATCTGCTGTCCGATTTTGCTCCCGACCTCCTGCTGAATGACGCGTTGCGACATCAATTGGTTCTTCAGATTGTTTTTAAAATCTTCCCAGTTAACGCCCTGCTTTTCGGCCGAGGCCTGCAGTTCATCCATGTCCTTGGCGCCGATCTGCTTCCGGATTTCGTCGAGGCGCTTGATGACCTCGGTATCTACGGAGAGGCCAAGGTCCTGCCCTTTCTGGATAAGCAACTGCTGGTTAATCAAGTCGCGCAACGCATCCTTATCGCGCTGCTCGATCTCCTGCTGCTGGTTTTGATCGTTACTTTGCTTCACTTCCTCGTCGATCTGCTCCTTGGAGCGGCGAAGGTCGGCACGGGTAATGATGGCATTATTCACGCGGGCGACGATCTCTTCCACCACCGTGTCGTTCGGAGCTGGTGGCGGAAGCGCAGTCATGGAAGCTTCAGCAGCCGTAGATGCCTTAGGTGTGGTCTGGGCGCCGGCAGGAACGATTGCCGCAATCAAAAGGAGAGGTAACGCTAGTTTCATCGGAATCCTGGGACGCAGCCTGGGGACCGCGAGCAACTGAAATCAAACATCCTTGTTCGCCCACGGCGAAGCAGCCGGCCGGGGAACTGCGTTCTGCCGCTTCTCGGGCGAGGGATGATTTACAACATTCTACTACCTAGCCGGCTGCGTAACCACCCGCCCACGACCTTAGAGGCCAGCAGCCTACCAACCTGCGACCTTCGTTGATGCGTCCTATTGCCATGCAGCAGGCACTCTCGTCGTTTATCGCTTTGGTAGCGAATTTCGTCCTCATCGTGGGCCTGGCAATTTACGGATTCACGCTGTTCGCGGGATATCACGCCAGCGGAAGGTGGGCCAAGAACATTACCGAGTTGCTGGGCGGTCTTGGCATGCTGACGCTTGCACTTGCCCTCGCTATCACACCGGCTAACGTGCAGTTTCTCATGCGACTCGCGGAGACTGAGCTCTCCATTGTTTGTCTCTGGATCAGCAGTGCTCTTTTACTGGCGGCGATGGCCGCATATGGAATCATCACCTACAGCCGGCCGTTCCGGCTCTGGCATGAGCGGAGAATCCGCCGGGATCTGAATCGTGACCTTCCGAAGATCCCGTAAAGGGACGGCGGATGATCGCGGGAAGGTCGTGCCCTTCCCGGCGGATCCCGCTGCCCGAAAAGGGATCCATGCAAATCTGCGACGGCTCGTTCCCGGTATTGTTACCGGCTCCGCGAACGTCGATCCCTCGCTTGTACTCACCGCCACGGTTGCAGGCGCTTCCTTCGGGTACGGGTTGCTGTGGGTGGTAGTACTCTGCGTTCCGTTTCTCGAAGCAATCTTCGGCGCTTCGGCACGCCTCGGGTACGAGACTCGCAAGGGCCTGGTCGATCTGCTGCGCGAGAACTATGGTCGTCATGTTGCGCTCGCCTGTGCTCTGGTCGTGATCCTGATCAATATGGCGATGATCATCGCCGATCTGATGGCAGTTTCGGACGCACTCTCCATCATCCTCGGACACCGGAGAATCTATTTCGTCGCGGCAGTCGCATTCTCGGTCTGGTACATCCTCATCTTCCGGAATTACCGGAAGATTACGGATGCCCTGCTGTGGCTCTCGCTGCCCCTGTGCGTCTACGTCGCTGCTGCAATAGTGTCCGCGCCCGGTCCGCTCGATGTGCTCCATGCCACCTTTGTTCCGCGGGTTTCGGCGACGTCTTCGTATGCGGCCGCCGTGCTGGGGATGTTCGGATCGCTACTGACGCCTTATGTGCTTGTATGGCAAACGAGTTCGCGGCGCGAGCAGGCGGTTACCGGCGGTGAGCGGCCGCATCTGTTTGAGAGTCATGCGGGAACGCTGGTAACGACAGTGCTTTCGTTCTCCGTCGTCGTTGCCGCGGCTTCCGTTCTACATTTGAGAGCGCCGATGGAACTGACGACTCGGCAAGCAGCGATGGCGCTGGAGCCCGCCGTCGGCGCACTCGGTCCGACGCTGTATGCGCTCGGAATCATCGGCGCTGGAATGGTCGCGCTGCCGGTGCTCGTAGCGTCGATGTGTTACAGCGTGAGTGAAGCCTTGGGATGGCGCTCCGGCCTGAGCGAGAACCCCTGGGAGGCGAAATCGTTTTATATGCTGATTTCGCTGTCGATGGTGGTGGCGGCAGTCGGAAACTTCATTCACATTAATCCCGTGAAAGCGCTGTTCTTCTCACAGGTCTTGGCTGGCGTGCTGACGGTGCCGATCCTCGTGTTCATCCTTGTGTTGTCGAACGATCGTCGCGTAATGCACACAACCAATACGCGCTACCGGAACTTCTGGATTGGGGCTGCCATCGGCGGCTTACTCGCAGCCGAACTCCTCTGGGTGATCTGGGCGGTCATGCGACATTGAACAGCGACGCCTTACTGCACCCTAAGTAAAAGTGAGGCACTCAATCGAGTGCCTCACTCGATGTGAAGGTTTCCGCTTACGGCTGTTTCGCCTTAGTCGCTTTCGCTTCAGTTGGTTTTGCCGATTTCATTGGTTTCGGACTCCAGAAAGCGGGATCGGCAGTCACGACCTCCTTCGGCATGTAGCTCATTGAAGCAGACGTGGCGAAGATGTGGCGCTCGTAATTCTGTACTTCGTTCATCATGAAGTCGGCTATCTGTTTGCGGCCTTCATCACCGAGCGCGCTGTAATAGTCCGATCCGTTGCCGTGAGTCTTTGCCATCGTATCGATGGACTTGATGTCGGGGATCGGCTGGAAGACGACGAATGTTCCCATCGGTCCGCCGGCAGCAACCTGGTACACGACCATGTGCTCGTCCATCTTTGCCTTCTCGTGGGCAGCATTGATCAGCTTCCGCATCTCAGCGAAGTGCGGGCCGTGTCCGACTCGCACGCGAATCACATCGACCATCCAATCGTGGAATCCGCCAACATTGACGTTCGGTTGGTAGCTGAGATCTTCGCGGTATGACAGGATCACTCGCCGCATTCCGCTCAGGAATTGATCTTCCTGTGCGGCGTAGCGATCGGTTTCCGCCATCAGGGCGGCGTTGGCCCGAGCCATCTCGCCATCCTTCTGCATGGCTTCATAGTTGGAAAACCCGTTGCAGAACCACACTTCGGGCGAGCCGGTGACAGAGGACAGCGCAAGCGTGTAGTTGGGCCAATTCGCTTTCGCGTAAGCCTGCGTCCATGCGGCCTCCAGTTTCTCGTGAGCGGCAAATTTTCCGGGTTTCACCTCTTCGCGGCCAAGCAAGATGATTGGCGGGGGCGCGTGCTCGGCTTTCATTTCGGTTTGCGAGGATTGGCTGATCCCCGGCATGGGCACCAAAGCAATCACCAGCACGAGAAAGCACAATGCGACGAACAGTCTTTTCATGGGCAGCTCCTTTTTGATAAGGCCGAAGGAAGGTCAGCAGGGCCCGGAGCCGAACCGATGGATTCGATGGAGAGGGAAGCGTAGTCCTCCCCTAGCGGAGAGTCAATGGAATCGTGAGACTTGTCGTAGGATGGCGTCAAACGTCGTGACGAGATTCATGGATGGATGTGAAACTCCCCCAAATGTACCAACCGAGTTAACGGTCGGTGGACATCTAAGGCGGAGAGGAGAGGCGATGGTCTCTCGTAAGTTATTGAAACTAATCGTCGCCAGTACATTCGCGCCTGCTGTCGCAAGGAAGGCGCGAGGGAACTTCACCCCTGTGGAAGACTGTGGAAATCGGCTTGCTCGGGCGTCGTAAGTCTCCGGGTGGAGGTGGGTTTTAGCCAGTGTTTATGCGGTTCCGAAGCACTTCCGGTCGTATTAATTCCCCGAAGTTTTGTGGCGGTGTTGCGGAATGCCGCGATGTACGTTATAACAATCGAGCAGGCTTGAGGCGCCAAGGGCGCTAACGCGCGGTGGCGCGGTTAGATATTTAAAAAGTTTCAAGGAACGTCGCTGAACGGTTGCACAAACCGAATTGGTTTGGTATAACAGTAAGGACAGCGACGGCAGTAGTGATGGTGTCGGTTGAATCTTTTAGGTTCCGTGACATCTAAGTAAGGAAGCCACAAGCTGCGAATCGCTCCGGCCACGGAGCAAATTCGGGAACATGGTTCTCGAAGGGTTTTAGCGGTAATCGCAGAAACCTCCAAACGATCTTTTTTGAATTCGATCAGCTCTCTGGACTTTTGCGCCGTTTTGTCGGCTGCATACGAGAGAGCGAGTACATTGCGCGCTCCGCGAATAGTGTTGAGCCGGCGCAGTACAAAGTTCGAGGACGGATGAGGGCCTTGGTTCTCATCCATTACCGAAACGCTCCGCCCAGTGCGGGAAAGCGAATCGGTCTTTGACAACAGGTTGAACGTGCCAGTCGTGAGACGATCTCGAGTTCAATTCGAGCGATCTCACAACATGTAAGGTGCATATCGCTATGATTCGCGATATGCCGTCTCGCTGACTCCGTCGCGAGACGACAGGTTTCAAACGAGAGTTTGATCCTGGCTCAGAATCAACGCTGGCGGCGTGCCTAACACATGCAAGTCGAACGAGAAAGCGGGGGCAACTCCGTGAGTAAAGTGGCGCACGGGTGAGTAACACGTGACTAACCTACCTTGGAGTTCGGAATAACCTCGGGAAACCGGGGCTAATACCGGATAACACCTACGGGTCAAAGGAGCAATTCGCTCTGAGAGGGGGTCGCGGCTGATTAGCTAGTTGGCAGGGTAATGGCCTACCAAGGCGACGATCAGTATCCGGCCTGAGAGGGCGCACGGACACACTGGAACTGAAACACGGTCCAGACTCCTACGGGAGGCAGCAGTGGGGAATTTTGCACAATGGGGGAAACCCTGATGCAGCAACGCCGCGTGGAGGATGAAGGTCTTTGGATTGTAAACTCCTTTCGACCGGGACGAATAATGACGGTACCGGGAGAAGAAGCACCGGCTAACTCTGTGCCAGCAGCCGCGGTAATACAGAGGGTGCAAGCGTTGTTCGGAATTATTGGGCGTAAAGGGTGCGTAGGCGGTGCGGTAAGTCTCTTGTGAAATCTCCGGGCTCAACTCGGAGTCTGCAAGGGAAACTGCCGTGCTTGAGTATGGGAGAGGTGAGTGGAATTCCCGGTGTAGCGGTGAAATGCGTAGATATCGGGAGGAACACCTGTGGCGAAAGCGGCTCACTGGACCATTACTGACGCTGATGCACGAAAGCTAGGGGAGCAAACAGGATTAGATA
>JAVUPY010000005.1 GCA_032252755.1 Terriglobia bacterium | reverse complement strand
CCTTATTGTTTGCCGGGAGCATAGTCGTTGATGGAGCTGCACAAGCAGTCGTCACCGCTGTCGCCGGGGAAAGTACTCTGGCCCGTATTGCCAACGCAGTGCAGGAGGCACAAAAGCAGCGCGCTCCGACGCAGCGCTTCGTAGACATCTTTGCGCGGTACTATACGCCATCTGTCTTTATCCTTGCCGTGCTGATTGCGGCAGGCGGAAGTCTGTTTGGAAACGGGGGCGTCGGGCGTTGGGTCTATGAGGGGCTAGTTATTCTCGTTATCGCCTGCCCGTGCGCTCTGGTCATTTCAACGCCCGTCAGTATCGTGTGCGGGCTGACGGCTGCTGCCCGTCGCGGCATTCTAATTAAAGGAGGATCGTATCTGGAAAGTGGTCATCGCCTCAAAGTCATCGCGATGGACAAAACAGGGACGTTGACCAGAGGCACACCCGAGGTCATCGATACGATTTCTACTGGTCAATCGACCGAATACGATCCCTTACTCTACGCTGCCAGCCTTGATGACCAGAGCACACACCCGATCGCACGCGCCATTGTGAGCGCCTTCCGCAAGTTGCATCCCAACACTCCCTTATTGCAAGTCCACGAGTTTCGAGTCATCCCCGGACGCGGCGTTGCTGGATTTGTGGAGAGCGGCGAATGGCATCTTGGCAATCATCGGCTTATGGAAGAACTCGGTGTGTGCTCTCCCGCTCTGGAAAGCGTCCTGCGAGATCTCGAAAACGAGGGGAAGACCGCATTGGTCCTTTGTAGCCCCGTAGGGCCTGTTGCGGCGTTCGGTGTCGCAGATGTAGTCCGAGATGAAAGTGTCCACGCGGTACAGGCGCTTGCCCGGCTTAAGATTGCGACCGTAATACTCACAGGAGACAACTGGACCACGGCGAAAGCAGTGGGCGCGCAGGTAGGTATCACGGAGATATATGGCGAATTGCTTCCCGAGAATAAAGCAGAGACAGTTGCTCGTCTCCACGAAGAGCGAGGTTTTACCGGCATGGTGGGAGATGGGGTCAATGATGCTCCTGCTCTAGCACGGGCTGATATCGGATTTGCGATGGGAGCTGCCGGTACGGCGACCGCGATCGAAACTGCCGATGTCGCCATTATGGATGACGACATCGGGAAGATACCGGAGTTCATTCGCCTGAGCCAGAAAACTACGCAAATCCTAACGCAGAACATCACGATTGCGTTGCTTATCAAATTTGTCTTTCTTGGCCTCGCTCTCGCGCAAAAGGCCACGTTGTGGATGGCAATCTTCGCGGACATGGGAGGAAGCCTTCTCGTCGTCTTCAATGGAATGCGGTTGCTTCGAGGCGTCAACCAAGAAAGACGAAGTTAAATGGCACGCGGCAAATTTCCGATGGACATCGCGCGATGGAAGCGCTCCTTACGACGGCTCCACGCCGAGACAAGGGGAACGACTGGACACCAATAAAGAATCTTCGCTTATCTGGAGGCACATACGTGACAGAACACAACACGAATCGCGCACCACAATCGCTGCTCCACGTTCATGTTTGTTTGCATTGCGGCAGTCCATTCCGCAGAGAAGAAGTAGAAGGGCGCGTGCATACAATTGGGCTTTTCGTCTGCCCCAAATGCGGTAAAGAGGGACCGTTGAATATCGAAATCCATGAAGCCGACGATGATGAGTCTCAGATAGTCAAAACTCAATGAATCACATCGCCAGCGGAAGTTTTCTCTGGGCCGTCTGACCCATAACACCGAACTTTCTTCCGGCAGCCTTGACGAACTCATTCACCAGTCGGGATTTGCTGTCTACGCGCACCCCAAGGCTTGTGACAAGGCGAAGGCGGGGTTCAGCCAAAGGCCGCATCGTAATGCCATCACGAGCGATTCTCCATGCTGCGGATCGTGGCAAAAACGCAAGGCCATCATGCTCACGGATCAGCTCAGAGGCTTCTTCGGGACTGGTGAAGTTGTAAATGTCCGATGGATAGGCACCTCTTTCTGCACCGACAGAATGAATGGTGTCGTACAAATAGGGGTTTGCGTGCTTCCCGAGCACCATCCAGTTTCGCTTGTGCATCTGCTCCAAGCGAACTTCTCTGTATGCCGACAATTCATCCGCCATCGGCATTGCAATGTAAAAGGGATTGTCCGCAATGTTCAGGACGCTAAGCTGTGGTTTTTGGGGGACACCGGTTATCACGGCGAGGTCTAACGCGCCTGTGCTGACTTGCCGGGCAAGTTCATTGGAAAAGTTGCTCCAGAGCTTGATCCTCATCTCAGGGAAGAGTGAAAGCTGGATGGAAAGAAGTGTCGAAACCAGAATCGGTTCCGTATAGGAAGACTTGCCGATATTGAGGATTTCGTTCGGGCCATCAAGGACGGCCCGAGCGGAAAGAACCGCCCGTTCCGCGTGAGAGACAACCTCGCGCGCCTCGGGGATAAAGGCACGTCCTGCCTCTGTGAGTTCGGCAACTTGATGACTGTGTGTGAAAACCTGAAAGCCGAGGCCGCGCTCCAGCTTGAATATTTGTTTGCTGAGCGCGGATTGACTCATGTTCAGCCTTTCGGCTGCTCTTGAGAAATGAAGTTCTTCGGCAAGCACAATCGCTGATTGCAGCAATCGGATATCCGGTAAGACCATGACTATCCTCCAGGCAGCGGATTCTGGGAGGGGCAGCAAGCACTTCAAGATGGCGCGAATCAGCCACCAAATACAAATAATTGTAATCCTGAATCACATTCATTGGCAGCGGCATGAGTTGCCGGATTGACTGCCGTCATTCCAAAAAGGAATGACGCTCGCTCAAAATTTCATTGGACGATTGGCCCTCCGAGCGCGAACCTCGCTTGTAAACAAGCGCGCAGGGATTCGCTTGCAGGGAGGAGTCATTATGTTCGACGAGAAAAAGCCACCGGCGAGTGCAGGAACGGCCGATGGCCGTCCCCGTATCGACCGCGAGCCGTTGCTCGACAGCCATCAGGCGGCGGCCATGCTCAAGGTTCATCCGAGAACTCTCCAGAGGCTTGTCCATCGTGGAGAAATCGCAGCCGTGCATGTCGGCAAGCTATGGCGTTTCAAGGCATCGGTGCTGACCGAATGGATCGACAGAGACATCGCCAGCTAAGGACCAAACCCATAGAAAGCTCAATGTTTTCTGGTGATATTCATGCACGATGGCGTTACCCTAATGATAGCCATTCGTGCTGTGAAGTCGAGGAGAAAATACCTTGATTGATCGCACACGATATCAATTTGGAAGCGTCACGCTTAAGAAGCGGGCGAAGGGAGCCGACGTTTGGGAGTTCCGGTACTACGAGACGCAGGCCGACAATACGAGGAAGCGTAAAGCGACCTTCGTCGGAACCACGAATCAGTACAAGAACAAGTCAGACGCGCGGGTTGCAGTAGAAGCCCTTCTCCTAAAACTCAACGAAGAGAAACCACAGCATCACCTGGGTGCTGTCACCTTCGGCGCAATCTGCGACCGATACATCGAGGAAGAGTTGCCACAGCGTTACTCAACCCGGAAGTCGTATCTGTCGAATATCAAGTTGCATATTCGCCCAAGGTGGGAGCGTTACTTGTTGCACCAGATCCGGCCTATGGTGGTCGAAGGATGGTTGAAGAACATGGAAATGGCCCCGAAGTCGAAGGCGCATATCCGCAGCGTCATGCACCTGATGTTCGAGTGCGCGGCCCGCTGGGAATTGTTCAACGACCGTCGCAACCCCATCCAGATTGTCCGGGTCAAGGACGGCAGCAAGCGGCGGCAGCGCCCGCCGGTGTTTACTGTGCAGGAGTATGAAACCATCCTCGGTCTGTTGAAAGAACCGTACCGAACGATGGTGATTGTGGCGCAGTGCCTCGGTCTTCGCGTGAGCGAGATCGCGGCGCTTCAGTGGCAAGACTTCGATTTCGAGCGTCAACAGCTTCTCGTACAGCGGAGCATCGTGAACGGGAACGTCGATGACGTGAAGACGGAGTATTCGCGGGATCATGTACCGCTTGATGCGGCCCTAGTAGAGGTTCTGCTCGTATGGAGCAAGGAGGCCACGCCGACGGAAGAAGGCTGGGTCTTCGCAAGCCCCTCCACGAACAAGCCCTACCAGACGACCGAGATTCAGAAGCGGCACATTCGCCCTGCGGGATGCTGCCTTGTGGAGTGTCCGACGTGCGGTGCGGGGGTTGGGGTCTGGTGCAGCCAGGTCAAACCGACCCCGAACGGCAAACGGCTACTCATCCACGAGGAACGGCAGGCCGCTGCCGGGAAGTACGGTCATCTCGGCTGGCACACGTTCCGCCACACGTACCGTTCGTGGCTGGACGAGACCGGAGCGCCGATGAAGGTGCAGCAGGAACTTATGCGTCATGCCTCGATCCAGACGACGATGAACGTCTATGGGCAGGCCATGACATCATCCAAGCGGGAAGCCAACAGCAAGGTTGTGGAGATGGTGCTCAAGCCGATGAAAGCGAGCGCCTGAAACTTAGATTTTGCGAATGGGAGTCAGTGGGAGTGAATCTAAGGGAAAGGGCACTCAAATTCGACTCGTAACTGATTGATTTGATTGGTTGCGGGGGTAGGATTTGAACCTACGACCTTTGGGTTATGAGCCCAACGAGCTACCGGGCTGCTCCACCCCGCATATACAGTTTAGCAACTTGCCGGATGGGGGTCAAATTGCTTCAATGCAGGGGGTCCAGGCTATCCGGTACACTTCTGGGAGCCCCGAATTG
>JAVUPY010000004.1 GCA_032252755.1 Terriglobia bacterium | reverse complement strand
GCGCTTGGGGAGACCGCCGCCGCAGGTTGCCGGCCCGGAACTGATTGTCAGGACAGAGCACAGGAATGTTGACCCACGGATTCCCGTGCGACCATAGCACTAGCTCCTTTGGGAAGGAAGAGATGTCGGCATAGATCGCTTCGCATCCTGATACGGCGGATCGGCCAGGGTGCGGATGTACGCGATCAGCGCCTGGATCTCCACATTCGACAGCGTATAGCCGTAGGGCGGCATTTCTGGAGAGTTGTTCAGGGCCGGGCCGCCGTGGGTGATGATAGCCGTCAGATCCGCATCGGAAAGCTTGTTCAGTGCGGCGCCTTCGGTGAAAGGATGCGGTTTGGTGGAGAGGTTGTCGTAGTTGGAAACCCGCTCGGGCGTGGACTCCGGATTGTGGCAGCGATCGCAATATGTCGCGCTCAGCTCGCGCCCCCAAGTTTGCTGGTATCCGAGCGCGATCTCCTCGGTTTGTATTGTCAACGGCTTCCCTGCCCGATCGTGACTGGTGGCAGTGATGCGGTAACGGCCAGAAGTTTCTCCCATGCTAATGGTCGACGTGAATTGGCCGCTATCGTCGGTGAGGCCGACCGCCGGCGTTGCGCTGGCGCCGTTAGCTCCCTGGATCGAGACCGGCGCACCCGTGACGGCGTTGCCTTCAGCGTCGTTGATCTGCACCACCAGCGACTGGGGCAACGCGGTGCCAGTGGTGCCGAGTTGCTTGTCACCGCTCACGATGGTGATGGCGGTACCGAATGCCTTCGGCTGCGGTGCACTTTCTGGTTTTGTTCGGGCGCAGCAAGCCAGAGCCAAGCTCATTGCAATCAATAGGCACGTCTTCATTTCCTGGCCTCCTTGGCAGGCTGTCCTTTGAGCGAAACTAAGTACGCCGTCAGCGCCCGCGCGTCGGAATCGCTCAGGTGCTGGTTGGGCTCCAGCGTGCCGGGGCGCAGCGCCTGCGGGTCTTTGAGGTAGTGGAAGATCCAGGCGGGGGTGAGCCGGGAACCTACCGCGGTCAGGGTCGGCCCGATGTAGCCCTTGTCTTTGGTAGGGTCTACGATGTGGCAGGACTGGCAGGCATATTTTGAATAGAAGAGTTGCCGGCCGGTTTCAATCTCCGCCGAGGTGAAGCTCGCCGGAACGGAATCCTGGTCAAAGGCAGGCGTTTGGAAAACCGTCATGATGTAGTCGGTGAGGGTCTGGATCTCGCTATCGGTGAGGTTGAACTTCGGCATACGTCGGATGAGAGCCGGCCGAAGTGTGTTGGGGTTCTTGAGGAATGCCACCATCCAGGCGCGCTGCACCGAGCTGCCTTCCCAGCTCAGGTCTGGCGCCATGTCGCCACCGCGACCGTTTATGGTGTGGCAACTGAAGCAGCGCAGGTCGGCCATCAGCTTGCCGGCTTGTCCTGCGGGCTGATAATTCGTTTGCGGATGCGAAGCCTGCCGGTACTGCGGAGGTTCATCCTGTTGGCGGTCGCTTTGCGCCAGAAGGGCGGTGCTGAGGGCATCAATCTGCGCGTCCGTTAGGGTGAATTTCGGCATCTTCAAATTTGTGCCGAACGCGCGAGGGTTCGTAATTTTCGCCGCGATGTATGCGGGAAGCGTGTGCTCCATTCCGGGCAGGAACAAGAGCTGTACCAACGAGCGGCTACCGACGCGGGTGAGGTCAGGAGCGAAATTATCCGGCTTCTTCACTCCATTGATTCGGTGGCAGGCGGCGCAACCCAGCTCAGTAACCAAGCGTTTACCGTGTGCGACCTGGTCGGGCGTGGATGGCTCCAGGTGAACGTTCGCAAGAAGGTCGCTGTCGGTTTTGGCCATCAGGAACCCGGTGAGGATTCCAATCTGCTGGTCGGTAAAGCGGTAATGCGGCATCTTGGTCTCGGGATCGTAGTGTCCCGGATCTCGAATCCAGGCTGCCAGCCACTCGGGTTTCAGTTTGCTACCGACATTTGTCAGTTCCGGACCCAATGTTCCGCCAACCAGATTCCCTGCGGCATTTTGAGTGGCATGGCATGAGGCACAAAACGATTCGCCATAGAGCATGGGGGCGGCAGTAGGATCGGAACTCTTCCCAACCGGAACCTGCATGGTGTCGCCCTGCAGAGGCGTGCTCTGCGACATCAGGAATGCAGAAATATCGCGCGCGTCATCCTGAGTGAGCTGGAAATTCGGCATTGTCGCAGTCGAGGCGTAGGCCTGCGGATTCTGCAGCCAGGCAAAAACCCATTCGCGTGTGGTCTTATCCGCAATATGTTCGAGCGAAGGCGGATCGTCAGTTGCAGTGAGAACTGTGCCGTCGCCCTCACGCACGGTGTGGCAATGGACACAACCTTCACGCGCCAGCAAATGCCGTCCGTAGTTCAACCGCGGCGTGCTGCGCAGTTCGGCCAAATGGCACTCACCGCAGGCGGATTCGTCATATTTTGCCGGCAGGACCGGTTGCTCCCATGCCAATGTGCTGCGATGCGCCTCCTCCACCGTGGTCGCCGCGCCCTGGCCGCGATGGCACGCCACGCAGCCGAATTCTGTGAGCTGATGCGGAACCCAGGGATGGGGCCGGTAGGGCTGCAGGCGAACGTCGCGGAGGGTGTTTTCCTTCATTGCCAGATGGCAGGTGCCGCAACGGTCGACTACACCCATCTTCGGAATCCAGATCTGCTGAATCCCGGGCGTGAAGTGTCGATGCAGGGTGACCGCATCGCCGCGCGTGGCAATGAGTCGAAGATAGCCCCTCTGATAGGAACGCCACTGACGGAAGAAATCTTTGGCGGGTGAGATCGCCAGTGCAATTAGCAGCGCGAGGCTCATGGTGCCGAAGGCACGTGCCGGATCACCGAAGAAGGATTGACGCACCCGCTTCATCATGGCATCACCTTCCAGGGCAGGACGAGCGACCAGCCTGGACCACGGAAGAACGTCCCCACTACCGTGAGCACCACCAACTCCGACAGGAACCAGGTCATCATCCAGAATGAGAGCGGTTGGGCAACCAGGGCGGCGCGGAAGCCTCCTTTTGGAGGCGATCCCGCCCAAAGGGCCGCCATTCCGGCAAAGGCCACTATGAGGACGGTGGGTACCAGCGCGTCAAACACGCCGAAATAGGTAAGGAACGCACAAAGCGCAACACTGATTGCAGCGAAAATCTTTATGCGCCGGGCGCGGTCTTTCAGGAACAGACCTTCCGCCTGAATGTTCACATTGAAGTAAGGGATGATGATGAGTGCAATGATGACCAACGCCGGAATTAGCACGCCGGCCACCACCGGCGGAAAATAGTGCAGTAGTTCCTGAAGCCCCAGGAAGTACCACGGTGCCTTTGCCGGATTGGGAGTGTGCAGCGGATCGGCCAGCCCTTCTAGCGGCGCGTCAAAACGCAGGGAGATGATGACCAGTACCAGGGCAAAGGCCTCCAGCGCCACCGCAATGCGCAAGAAGGCATTGGGAAAGGTCATCACGTTCGGTTCATCTTCCGCCTTCACGGCGGCGGAGGTGCGGCGAGTGATAAACGCAATGCGCACGGGCGCCTTGCGCGCGTCGGAATCCATCGCCGCGGTGAAATCGTGATCAGCCACGGTCATACCCCTTTCCCACATAGAGGCCACCGTCCTTGCGGATACGCCAGAAGTGAATGGCGATAAAGAAGACGGCCGCAATCGGCAGCAGCACGCAATGCAGAACATAGAAACGCAGCAGAGCGTTCGCGTCCACAATATGTCCGCCCAGCATAAGGAAGCGGATCTTAGCCCCCAATACGGGTACTGCGGAGGCAAGATTGCTGCCCACGGTCACCGCCCAGAACGAGAGCTGGTCCCACGGCAGCAGATAGCCTGTATAGCTGAGAAACACCGTAATCAGGAGCAGCACGACGCCGATGACCCAGTTGAACTCGCGCGGCGGCCGGTAAGCTCCGCGATAAAACACCTTGAACATGTGCGCGAACACAAGCAAAACCATCGCGTGCGCCGACCAGCGGTGCAGGTTTCGAAGGAAGACACCGGAGGAGACGACGAACTGCAGGTCCTTCATGTCGGCGTAGGCCTGCGGAACCGACGGATGGTAATAGAGCATCAGGAGAATGCCGGTGATGATCAAAATGACGAAGGTGCCGAACGTCATCGCGCCCAGGTACCAGGTGGGTCCAAATTCCAACACCTTGCTGCGCGTCTTGGCGGAAAACAGGTGAAGAAATACGTTCTGTTGAATGGTCAGGACGCGCTTCAAATTGCTTTCGCCCGTGCCGCTGCGGAAGATGGAACGCCACACACGGGTGGTGCGAAGCCGGTCTGCGTAGATTTCAAGTTCCTTGGTTTCCATATTCATACCTGCACAAAGTGATCGCGTGTGACTTTGATAGAGCGGTCCACCATCAAGTCGCCATCATCGTTCACCCACACACGCAGCCAAGGCAGCGGCCGTGGCGCAGGGCCCTCAATCTTGGTGCCGTCTTTGCGAAACTTGCTGCCGTGACAGGGGCAGGCGATCATGTCGAGCTCCTGTTTCCACGCGGTGACGCAGCCAAGGTGGGTACAGATGGCGGAGAGCGCGTAAAAGCCGGCGGGATCACGAACCACGTAAATCGTGTTCTCCAGGTCAAAAGTGACGGAGTTCACTTCGTAGTTTTCCGGCTTACCCTCGTTCACGATGGGCGAGGGCTCGAACAACACGTTCGGAGAGAGATACTGATAGCCGAACACAGTGGTACCCAGCGCCGCCACGGCGATGGACCCGGCGCCGATCTTGACAAAAAACTTTCGCCGGCCAGGATCTTTGGGCGCGTCTTTTGAATCGAATTTCTCCTCATCTGACATTTCTATTTCCTCGGCGCGAATGGGCTGGGCCCATCCATGCTGCGGATTGAGACCAGCTCCGGTTGTTCGGTGATGAAGTTGTAGGCCTCCATGGTGATGGTGCCGGCGGGGCAGCGCAGCGCACAGAGACCGCAGCGGATACAGCGCGTCTCATCCTTGAGCATTGCTGAACCGGCAATGATGCCCATCTCGTCGGCGGCGACATCGTCCAGTTCGGTGGCGAAGATCTCCTGCTCGTCGCGGATAGCGGCCAGCGCTTCCGGTCCGAACTGAATACGGTCGAGCGAGACAAGCTGGAGGCAACGTTCCGGACAGACATCGACGCAGCCGCCGCAAAGCACGCACTGAGTGCCGTCAACCAGCGTGCCTTCGAAGATTGTGTTGATCCAGCAGCGTAGACAGCGTTGCGCCTCGGCCCTGGCCGCGGTTTCGTCGAATCCAACCTCGACTTCGGTCACGCCGGTGCGCCGATCCAAGGGGAGCATGGGAACCGGCTGACGCTCGGTGCTGAGCGCTTCCGGTGAATTGAGCTGCCCTTTGAGCAGCTCGATTTCGATCACGGGATCGCCGTGGGTACGACCCAAGAGGTACTCGTCAATACCGATAGCGGCGCGCTTACCGTCACCGACGCTGTCAATGATCAACCGCGGACCAAAGACGCAGTCTCCACCGGCGAAGATGCCGGGAGCCGTAGTCATCAGCGTGCTGCGCTCGACGGCGATCAGCCCGCGGGGGGAGACCTGGATTCCGTCTTCGGGCCGGATGAACTCCAGATTCGGCGCCTGCCCAATCGCCATAATGATGGTGTCGCAGGGCAGCACCTTCTCGGTGCCATCGTAAAACGCAGGATTGAACCTCCCTTGCGCGTCGAAGACCCACTTAGTGTCGACAACCTCCAGTCCCGCCACTCTGCCGTCCTGTTCGAGGATGCGCTTAGGACCAAATCCCGGATGAATGGTGATGCCTTCGGTTTCGGCTTCTTCAATTTCTTCCAGAGCCGCGGGCATTTCGTTCCGGCGTTCCAGGCAGACAAGGTGGACCTCGCGCGCCCCCATGCGCAACGCGGAGAGCGAGACGTCTACCATCTCCCGGGCGGCTACAGCGGCCACGCTTTCCTGTTTCGGCTCCATTTCAGCGGCGCCGTGCTGTTCGAGCACTTCACGTGCGGCGGAGCGGGCAACATCCATGGCGACATTGCCGCCGCCGATCACGATCACTTTTTTGCCGATGGTGAACTTGTAGCCGAGGTTCACGTTCAGCAGGAACTCAATTCCCTTCAGCACGCCATCGGTGTGCACACCGGGAATATTGAGGTCTCGGCTGCGGTGCGCACCGACTGCGATAAGTACCGCGTCGAAGCCGTTGTGGCGAAGTTGGCCGATCTCAAAATCACGCCCCGCCCTATGGTTGAGCTTCAGGGTGATGTCGCCGGTTTCCAAAATTTCGCGGACCTGCGCTTCCACAACGTTCCGCGGCAGGCGATATTCCGGAATTCCTAGGTAGAGCATGCCGCCGGGAACCGGTGCGGCCTCAAAGATGGTGATCGAGTAACCCATGAGCGCCAGATCGTGCGCAGCAGATAACCCCACCGGCCCCGAGCCGACGATGGCAACCTTCTTGCCATTAAGTTTCGGCTTGGGCCGCTCGGCAGCTTGGTGACGAGATTCCGGTCCGTAGCGCTCGGTGAGAAACCTCTTCAGCGCACGAATGGCGATGGGACTGTCGATTTCTCCGCGGCGGCATGCAGTTTCGCAAGGATGCGCGCAGACCCGGCCACAGATGGAAGCCAGCGGATTCGGATCGCGTGCAAAGCGGTAGGCCTCCTCGAACCTCCCCTCCGCGATCAAGCCCACATAGCGTCCGGCGTTGGTGTGCGCCGGGCAGGCGGTCATGCAGGGGAAATTGGTGTTGAGCCAATCCCGGTCCACTTTTTTGTTAACGAACCTTTTCTGCATGACCTTTGCTCCGCCGTGTCTCTGGGAATTACTTCAGTTGGAAATCCGTCGTGGTCGCGCCGGCAACCTTCAGTGGTTTTTCCTGGTCCTTCTTTCCCTCATGCCAGGCCACGGCTTTGTAGTCGCCGTCGGGAACGTTGGTGATTTTGTAGTTCCCGTTGGCGTCGGTTTCGGCGAAGTAAGGGGTGGGGCTCACGACGATAAAGCCGCTCATCTCCGGATGCACATTGCAGAGCAGCGGCACCACCCCGGGATGATCGAACTTGAATGCCCGCTTTTCACCTTGCGGCCAGGTACCCAGGTTGTGCCCGAGTTTCTTGTCGCCGGAAATGGATGGCCAGAACACGTTGTGCTGCACCGCGTCGCTATTAAGGAATTCGACAGTTGTGCCCTGCTGCACCACCATCACGTGAGGCTCAAACATCAAGCCTTTCTGGTTCATGACCGGCTGTTGCGTCGGCGCAGGATAGGTTTTGCCGGCGGGCGCTTCCAGATAGACCACTGACTTGCCCTTTACACCGCTTACTTTTCCGGTAATCTCACCCGCCCATGCTGCGGCGGCGAACGAGAGCAAAACCGTAATCACAACCAGGTTTCGTTGCATTTGCCTCATTGCTGTCTTCTCCTTTATTAAGTGGTCGCTCTAGGTCGGCGGTTCGCACCTTTCCGTGCAAAGTTGGCCGTTCCCGTCAAAAGACGAATCGCGCGAGCAGATACACGGCGTTGTTGCCATTGGCATTGCGGCCGCTGGTGTCGTAGTTTTTTGCCGCGCCGTTGAAGCGGGTGTAGCCCGTGTATTGAAATCCCAGGTCAATGTTCTGAGAAGGCCACACCGAGAAATTGAATGTGTAGCCGGCGCTTTGCGGGCTGCCGTTGGCGCTGCCAGAGATGTTCTCTTGTGGGTACAGTAGCTGGTCCGTAGTTCCCGTTGTCGTAAACCAACCGATGGCGCTCGAAATCCGGTTCCCAAAGTGATACTCGGCGTTGGTGTTGAATGCGTTCAGATGATGGGGGCTAAATCCTGCCGCACCGGCCGCCAAACTCGCCAACAGCTCGGAATTCTCGCGAATGTAGGTCCCGCGCAGCGACAGCACGTCTTTCGAGATGATTCGGTCATACTGAAAATCGGCGGCGTAGTCGGTATAGGTATCTTCCGGTCCTGTGATCGCGCCGGGGCTTGAACTCACGTGCATGCCATAGCCACCAACTTCAAAGTTATTTTTTAATCCGTTTTGCTGCCAGGCCACCCGCCAATAGGGGGCAACGCCGCGGATGTTGAAGGCGAAATCCTGACCGCTTGATGGCTGGCTGGTGGCGAGGTGGGCGGAACGATAGAGCGTTCCCGCAAAGTACAAATGCTGGTTCCACATCGTGTAGCCACCTACTCCTGCCACGTCTTGTGCAAGTGCTCCCTGGATCATCGGCGCGGCAGTCGGGCTCGGCGCCACATCACTCGCGATGAATGGAAAACCCCAGGCGGGTGTGCTGTTCCACAGGTCTTCGACTGTTGGATTGTTGTTGAGAGTTATGCCCCACACCCACTCCTTGCCTGCCAGTTTCCCGACCCGCGCATAGCGGATATCGGTGTTATCCATGCTGAAGTGGTCGCCTTGGGTGTCGTAAGTCAGTTGCAGAAAGCTGCCAACGTGCTGCGCCCAGGCGCCAGCCAGGAAGAGTGAAATGTCCTGGGGAAATTCAGCATTGCCGTTCTGAGTGCCAGGTTGAGGAGCCTTGGTGTTGGTAAATGAGGCCTCAAACCAGGCGGAGAGGGGCAAAACCTGAAGAATATCCAGTGGGGCGTGGCGCTCGTCACCCTTCGCGGTGATGGTCATGTTGCGCACCATGTTTATGTATCCATAAAGCTTGAACTGCCGCCCTGCGGCATTGAGTTCCGGCGGGTTGTAGTGGCATCCGCTGCAGGGCAGTCCGGTCTGCCGGGCATAACTGGGAACGGCGTGCGCTGATTGCTGGAAAATAATCAGGAAAAACAGGATACCCACACACACTATGAAACTTCTGATCTGCGGCCATTCCGATTTGTGAATTAAAGTTGCAGGCTTAAACATCTTTCGCCTCCTTGCGGTTAAATCGTGTTCTGCCAATTTCGCGTGCGGTGTGAATGTGAAACTGAACCCGGGACCCGTCTTTATCGAGACACTCGCCGGAAATGCGACAACTGCACAGACCGCATTCCCCAACACACCTCGAGCACTGCACTTCCCAAACGTCTCCTTCCAGCGGCTCACAGGGGACATGCCGTTGGCACTCGGAGCAATAGAGGTAATCAGTCCCCGGCCGCAAGATACGCACGGAGCCGGCGACGAGCGGGGATTCTGTCCTGACTTCCGGCTCCGGGTCGCCTGTGAAAGCGAGTTGTGCTCTCTGTTTTTCATTCATGGCCGTCAGCCTGCTCGGGTGCCGGTTTGTTTGTCATCCACGCGGATCGTGACTAAACCTTGGTCAGGAACCTGCGCCTTCAGTACCTGCTCGCCCGACGATTCCTGCCAGTAGTGCAGCTCATGTAGTCCGGCCGGGACATTAGGAATCCGGAAGCGCCCGTCGGCTCCGACCACCGCAAAATACTTATTCGGCACCACGACGATGTAGGCGGACATCTGCAGATGTACGGCACAGGAAATCTTCACGACACCAACCCGGTCGAATACCAGGCTGCGGGATTCGCCTTGTGCATACATTCCCAGGTTGAAGCGCTCGGCAGCAGATATGGAGTAAACGTTGTGTTTGAGGGGATCGTCGTTGGGAAATTGCACGGTGGTTCCGCGCTGGATCACCAGCAGGTGGGGCATAAACTCCAGGTTTTTCTGGTCCATGACTGCGGTCGCTTCGATGGGCGGATCCTGGATGTCTGCCACGTATACGACGGCCGCCTTGCGATCGGCAGCATGACCCTGGAAGTGCACTTCTCCGTCGATCGTGCCCGCCCATGACAATGTGGTGCCTGCAAGCAGCAGGATCAGGCAAAGCAGCTTCGGGGATCGAATCGGTTCGGACATGTGCGCTTTGTTGGAAAGCACACCGGTTGCCAGAGTGGCGGGTCAGGACAGAATTTGCATTTGCTTTGCAACGAGAGGTTTACGGGAATACTGAAAAGACAAGTAGCGGCGTGCCTGTTCCCGGCGCGTAACAGCGGGGTGTGCGGCTGTTAAGCTGGCGTAACACCCTCGACTGGATCCTCGATGGAAACTTCTCTGGGACGAATTTCAAAACGCCGCATGAGTTCATAAAACGATTTGCGGCTTACCTGGGCCTCTCGCGCCGCCGCCGACACGTTGCCGTTGTATTTACGCAGTAAGGAAGTGAGGTATTGGCGGCCCTGCGCATCCACCCACTGCCCGCGTACGGCCTTGTAGCCGGATGGCTCAGGCAAAGGGCCTGATTCCAGCAGGATTTTGGGCAAGTCAGTCTGGCGGATCAGGACGCCGTCGCACATCACCACCGCATGTTCCACAACATTGCGCAGCTCGCGAATATTTCCCGGCCATTCATAATCCCGCAGCCGTTGCAGGGTGTCGGGACTGAGCTGCACATTGTGTTTGTTCGCGGTTTTCGCAAACAGGCGCACGAAGTGTTCGGCGAGCAACGGAATATCATCCTGACGTTCGCGCAGCGAGGGCAGCGTAATGGTGACCACGTTCAGCCGGTACAGCAGATCCCTGCGGAAGTGCCCATTCGTGGCTTCTGCCGCTAGATCACGATTCGTGGAGCAGAGGATGCGCACATCAACGTTGACCAGTCGCTCGCCTCCCAGCCGCCGGAACGAACGCTCCTGCAAGGTTCGCAGCATCTTGGCCTGGAGTTCGGGATTCATCTCCCCAATCTCATCGAAGTACACCACGCCGCCATCGGCTGCTTCCAGCAGACCGCGCTTTGCCTGCATGGCCCCCGTGAACGCGCCTTTCTCGTAGCCGAACAGTTCGCTCTCCAGAAGGTTCGATGGCAGCGCCGCGCAGTCGACGGCTATGAATGGCTTGTTCCTGCGCGGGCTGTTGGCGTGCAGTGCGCGGGCGATCAACTCTTTACCGCTCCCGCTGGGGCCGGTAACCAGCACGTTTGTATCTGACGGCGCCACCTTCGCCACGATAGCAAGCACTCCGACGATGGCGGGGCTGCGGCCAACAATCTGATGCAAGGCACAGCATTGCTCCAGAAGCTGCGGCACGGCTTGGTGTTTACGGGCAAAGCGGCTGTGCTCCAGTCCTTTGGCCACGGTCGCCACGAGCTGCGCCGCCGTGAAAGGTTTAGCAATGTAATTGAAGGCTCCGCGCTTTACCGCTTCCACGGCCGATTCCAGTGTGGCATAGCCGGTAAACATGACAAACACTACTTCGGGGTCGATCATCGACCCCTGCTGCAGCACTTCGAATCCGTTCATGCCGGGCAGCTTGAAATCTACCAAGACGAGATCGAAGGGAAACCGCCGCAGTTCGGCCAGGCCCGCTTCCGGCCGTTGCGCCAGGTGTACCTCATAATCGGCATCCTCCAGGATCGTCTGGCAGCTCTGCAGGACAGCTTCATCGTCATCAATCACAAGTAAGCGCGGCTTCATTCAATAACTCCTGTGGCAGCGAAATGAAAACAGTAGTCCCCGTTCCAGGTGTGCTGCTCGCCCAGATCTGGCCTCCGTGGTCCTTCACGATTCCATGGCTGATGGAAAGTCCAAGCCCGGTGCCGCTGCCGGGTCCCTTGGTGGTGAAGAACGGGTCAAAAATACGCGGCAATGCCTGCTCTGCGATCCCGATCCCGCTGTCCTCTACTTCAATCCGCACGCAGTTCGAATTTTCCGGATCGGCCAATGCTCGCAGCCTCAGTACGCCACCGGAGTTCATGGCATCCACGGCATTGGCCAGCACGTTTACCAGGACCTCCGTCAACTTGCCGCGGTCGCCGGAAACGGCGGGCAGCCCAGGCTGGATTTGCCGTATCACGCGGACGTGTGCGGAAGAGAGCCGGTGCTGCACTAGACTGAGCGCGACGGTCAGCAGCTCCTCGGCGTCCACAGGCGCGAGCTGAAGCTGAGTTTGGCGAGAAAAGGCCAGCAGTCCTTTCACCAGCCGCGCGATACGCTCGGCCTGATCGGTAATGAGCTGCAGGTTCTTGCGTTCCCGCAGGCTAAATCGCTCCGCGCCCTTTCCGCTGCTCAGAAAACTAGCCAACGACAAAATGCTCGTGATGGGATTATTGATCTCGTGCGCCATCCCGCCGGCCAATTCACCGATGGAGGCCAGCTTCGCTGACTGCGCCAGTTGCTGCTGCGCTTCCTGCAGTTCAGCATATTGCCGCTTCAGTTGCCGGTCGGTATCGGCTACGATGATGCCGATCACCCCGGTAGCCATCAATAGCACGAGCGTGAACGAAGAATAGATAAAAATGATGTACTTGCCGATACGCTGGTTGACGAAGTCCATCGTGCCGGTAAACTCCACGTCGCCGGTGCCGTCGATTGGCAATCTGGTCATGCGAAAGAAATTCTGACCGGAATCGGGCTCCGGGTCGTGACCGGCGCCGCCGATGTAGTCCTGGATTTCGCCGTCGGGCTGCCACCAGAAGCTGGCCCGCTGTCCGCGGAGCGTGACATCCACCTCCCGCAGTTCGGGAATGGTTCCGAACTCCACCACTACCCGTTTCATCACTTCCGGATGGCTGAAAATCTGTTCCAGGCCTTCTCCGTGTTGGGTGTAATAAACCACGTGACCGCGCAGGAATTCGGCCAGATTTGATGAGCGCTCTTCGGTGATGCGGAAGTACTGGTATTTTTCCATGGCGGCGGTGGAAAGCATGATGAGGCTCGCCAGGACGATAAAGGTCAGATTCAGGCGTACGAAAACGCGGTCCAGCAGGTTCCGCGACCGCTCGCCTGCAGCCCAGGCGAAGCCCAGCAGAGCAACAGAAATCAGGTGCTCATCGAGGTTCCAAACGATCACAGCGGGGTGGTTTGGCAGCAACTGCGGTAAGCCATGCCCAAGCAGAGCGGCTGCCAGGGAACTGAGCGCCAGGGTACGCATGCTGCGAGCTTCCCAGCTCGACTGCCTCACACACCGTAGGGCGGAGAGCACCGCCGCGGCTCCTATCAGATCACAGACCAACATCACCGGGGGATGCGGCAGCCCGTTCAGCAGCTGGCGCCTAAGGGCGATTGTAACCAGCGCCGCGACTAAGGCCAGCGCCGGCCACATCCAGCGTGGGCGGTATGAATTGGCGCGTACGTGGTAGGACGAAACGATCAGAATGACTGCCGCGATCAACAATCCATGCAGGAACTGCTCGGGTTGGTGCAACGGCATCCGCCGCTGGAAGAAGAAGCTGGCACCAAAGTGGATGGTTAGCAGCGCAAACTGGAGTACCAGCAAGCCAAAGCCGAAGGGGAGTAGGAGTTCGGGGCGCCGATCGGGCTCCAGCTCCGCAGACATGCGCTGCCGAAGCAGCATGAGAAGCGTGAGCCCCGCCAGCAGGAAATGGAACAAACTGAAGATCAGCAGCGTCTCCGCCGAACGGCTGGACACTTGCCAGAGCAGCGAATCCATACAAACCCTCGCCCCTGGCTGTGCAGGCTACTTAAATAGCTCACGGTTGGCTGTGATAGGAGTCACATTCCCCTGTGCGCCGTATCATAGGGAGCCCGAGTATCGCGATTCGATCAGGGGAGGAGACCATGTTCTCGCAGTTTGCGATACAAGTTCCGTTCGCTGATGCCGAGCATGCGGGCGGCGTTCCCTCGGTGCCCATTGGTGACCTCCAGTACCGACCTGATCTGCTGCCGCTCTGCTTCCTGCAATGTGAGTCCGCAGTATCCTGCCGTCGGTACCATGGCGTGCTTCATATTGCGCAATGTCACGGGAAGGTGTTCCGGGAGTATAGACGTTCCCACCGAAAGCACCAGCGCAGCTTCGACCACGTGCAAGAGCTCGCGTACGTTGCCTGGCCAGTTGTGTTGCCGCAACAGTTCCATGGCGTCTTCACTGATTGTTTTGTTCGAGCCGAATCGCTCGTTGAGCACCTTCACGAACTGCTGCGCGAGCAGTTCCACGTCATCCTTTCGGGCTCGCAATGGCGGAACCTCGATCGTGATCGTGCTGAGTCGATAGTAAAGGTCCTCGCGAAAAAGCCCCTGCGTCACCATTGCCGGCACATCCCGATTGGTAGCAGTCAGGACCCGGACGTCCACATGAATTTCCTTGGTGCCGCCGACGTGACGGAATGTTGACGTGTCCAACACCCGCAGCAATTTCGTCTGTGTCGCAGGGCTGATTTCACCGATTTCATCGAGGAAGATCGTGCCGCCGTTAGCGACTTCGAACAATCCGGGCTTGGCGCGTTCCGCCCCCGTAAACGCTCCGCGCTCATGACCGAACAGTTCGCTTTGCAGCAACGACTCTTGCAGGGCGGCGCATTCCACTATGACAAATGGTCGCGAATGTCGTGAACTACGAGCGTGAATGAGTTTGGCCACCCGCTCTTTTCCCGAGCCTGTCTCGCCGGTGATCAGTACGCTTGAATCGCTGGGCGCCACCCGGTGAATAAGCTCAACGAGGCGCCGAAATTCCGGGCTTTGCCCAATGAAAGAGCTGGCGAGATCGGGCGGCGTGAGCCCGCGTTCGAGGATCTTCGTCCGCTGCCGAAGTTCTCGGCGCTCGATGGCACGCTGAATCCGGAGATCGAGTTCGTCCAAGGGGCATGGCTTCTGCACATAGTCGAACGCACCAATACGGATGGATTCAATCGCGGTATCGATCGACCCATGCCCGGTCAACACAATCACTTCGGTCGCCGGAGTGCTGGTGTGAATGGCACTCAGTGCCTCAACCCCAGTCATGCCGGGCAAGTGCAGGTCGAGCAGAACTATGTCTGGCTCCTCAACCGCAACTCGCTCGACAGCTTCCTCCCCCGAGGTCGCGGTTGTGACGCTGTGACCAATGCGGTTGAGTTCGTTTGCCATCACCTGACGAAATGCGGAATCGTCGTCGACCAGCAGGATTGAAGCAGTCTTCAATTTGCGGCTCCCCTCACCTGGACCTCTATGGCCGGCAGTACCACTTCAAAGGTCGAGCCCTTGCCGGGAATGCTTTCGACGACGATATCGCCGCCCCATTTACGAACCGCAGTTAACGATAGAAACAACCCGAGCCCCGTGCCCCCAGGGCGCATGCTGAAGAAAGGCTCAAATATCTTCTGCCGGAATTCCGGAGCGATTCCACAACCACTGTCGGTCACGCGTATCCGAACTTTGTCGCTGCGCTCCGCGCTTATCACGACCTTATTTCCCGCCTTGGAAGCGTGCACAGCATTCAGCAAGAGATTAATTAACAGATCCTGAAGATCCGCATCTCCGGCCCGCACCAGCACAGTATCGGATAGCGGCCGAATTTCGACTTGCACACGCTGGTCGCGGGCCATAGGCTCGACCAATCGGAATGCAGCGGATATAGCCTCCTGCAAATTGACAACGGTTTCTTCGTGCGCCTGCCCACGCGACAGACGAAGGAAGTGCTGTGTAATCCCCCGGCACCGCAGCAGTTGCTCGCGAGCAATCGAGGCATTCTCTCGAATCCTTTCTTGAGTAATTTTCCCGTCCTCGCTCGGTGGACTCTCCCGCAGGATGCCCTCGACGCAGGTAAGGACGGTAGCCAGCGGAGTATTCAACTCGTGCGAAAAACCCGATGCCAGGATCCCGAGCGAGGCGAGGCGATGGGAGTCGGCCAGTTTGGCCTCCGCTACCCTGCGATCTGAGATATCGCGCCACACTTCGACTACCTGGGCGACATTGCCTGACGGATCGAGGATTGGCGAAGTGTGAATCTCTTCCCATCGGATTGCTCCAGCACCATTGCTCCGCTCGCAGATCCTCACCTGGTTTCGTCCAGACTGCAGGCATTCGAGCGTAGGACAGTCCGCCAAGTTGCAAGGTCCAGGATTCATCTGATAGCAGCAGCAGCCGAGTACTTCTTCTCGTGAGGTGCGTGCCCGCGATAGGAATGCATCGTTGGCGGCTATGATCTTTCTCGTGGGATCAAGCACTACAATGCCATCGTCGATGCTATTGATAACCCGCTCCAATCGTTCGCGATGGGTACGAACTTCGCCAACCAGCCCTGACATTGAATCGGCCATCGCATTGAATTCGCGCCCCAGCCATGCGAGCGTGTCGGAGCCTTCCGCCGGAACACGGCGATTCAGATCGCCAGCCGAAAGCAGGCGCGCCGAAGTCTCAAGGTTTTGCAGCCGACGCATTATCAGGATCCGAATCGCGATCACGATCGCTGCGACAATGATGAAGGTGAGCAGGCCTGTGCCGGCCACCATGCGGCGAAGATCTTGGGTCATGCCGGCACGCAATTCGCCGGCATCGTAGTCCAGAATCAGGATGCCGTTGATTCTCTGCTGGGAGTTATGACAGCCGTAGCACTCTTGACGGTTGTGGATGGGAACGACAGTTCTGAGGACCATTCCGCCGCTCGCTTCAATGACACGACTGGATCCTCTACGTTCCGGCGGATCACGATGACATGCCTGGCAGGTTGGCGAGCCCGGACGAAAATCCTCGGGGTGCTCGAGGGGTTTGCTGGAATATCGCGCAATACCATTGCGATCCAGCAGGACCAGTTGCTCTACACGTGCTTGCTTGCCAAATCGCTCGATCATCTGCTCCAGCAGAGTGCGATCGTTGCTTAGCATCTGGTGCTCGAGCGCAGTACGGATTAATTCGCCCTGCGCGAGCGCATTGGTACGTTCCAACTCAAGGAGAGTCTTGAAGTGGTGCGTCGAATAGATGTAAGCGGCCGCGCTACAAGCGACCACGACAGCGGCGGTAACGCTCAAAGCCAGGCCGACTGTCATGCTGGCAAACCGCAACTTCATGACGTCCTGCCGATAGCGCGCGATCATGTCACAAGGGCGGCTGGCGGTCAATGACTGTCATTCTGTCAGGTGCACTCTGACAGAATGGCAGGCCGCTTCGTTATTGGCTCTGCTCGCACCATTCAAGACACGGGACTTAGGCAACATTCCCCAGCGGCACGCAACGTGCTAAGTGGACTGCACGAAAGGGGAACTTCACCATGGAAATGTTCCTGATGATCATGCTGATGAGTGTTCTGACCTTTGCCATCGCAGCCATCGGATTCAAGGCGTCTGCGGGGAGGGAATCTACTCCTGAATCCACCCAGCCCCCAGTGCCTGCCCTGAAAGCTGCGCCTGAACGCTTCTTCTCGCCCCAAGTGATCCCGACCATACCAGTACACACCCAAGTACCAATCGAAGTGCTGCTGCAGCAGATCGAAAACCATGTCCGCGTGGAACAGGCGGCCGCAGAATCGTTCGTCCAATTCCCAACACAGGCGCATCTCCACACCAAGACACCGTCTCCGTTTGTGAACTGAGGTATTGCTTATGCCGCACGAACTGTTGCAGGGACTTGCCCCCGTTGATGCCGAAAAGGTGCTGTCGCTGGGCACGAGAAAGAGAATTTCCGCCGGGTCGTCATTGTTCCGGTTAGGTGACCTGGCCCAATGTCTCTATCTCGTAGAGAGTGGTCGAATTCGCCTCACTCTTCCATTGCAGATCGGAGACCGGAAGGAGGAGGTTCTAATCGAGGAAAAGGGCCCCGGCCAGACCGTCGGCTGGTCCGCTCTCATTCCGCCTTACCGCTTCACACTCTCTGCAGCCGCAGACACTGATACTGAAGTTGTCACACTGACACCGGAAATGTTGCATGGCTTCTTCGAAAGTTCACCTTCCCTGGGTGCACGGTTGTGTCTGAACCTGGCATTGATTATCGGGCACCGACTGCAAACTCTTCAGGCGATGTGGTTGCGGGAAGTTCAGCGCACGGTCGAACTACACTCCGCCGCCGCCGCGGCAAATACTCGGTAGCCGGTCGGGAATCTTTACGATGAGTTCTTCTTCCGTACAGCCGCACTTAGAACCTCAAGTAACCCGCCGCAGATTGATCAGCATTCTTCTAGGTGGCGGGCTACTCGCGTCGCTAGCTTCATTCTTCTATCCCGTCGTGCGATACCTGGTCCCCCCGCCGGTAGCGGACCTCGGGACCGACGAAGTGGTGGCAGCCAAGATCGCGGACCTGAAATCGAATTCCGGGAAGATCTTTCGATTCGGCAGTCGGCCTGGCCTGCTGATCATGAACGCCGATGGAACCTACCGCGCTCTATCTGCCACCTGCACACACCTCGGTTGCACTGTGCAGTACCGCCCAGATTTGCGCGAGATTTGGTGCGCCTGTCACAACGGGTTATACGACCTCAACGGCCGCAATATCTCCGGTCCTCCCCCTCGACCGTTGGAGGTATTTGATGTGCACCTCCGGGGAGAGGACATTGTCGTTAGCCGAAAGCGGGAGTCCTAGTTATGTTCGCAGCGCTTCGCAAGTGGTTCGACGAACGACTCGACTTAGACGACCTGCTGGCCCCCCTACGCCACAAGACCGTGCCCCGGCATCGCCTTTCCGCCTGGTATTTCCTCGGCGGCATAACGTTGTTCCTTTTTGGCATCCAGGTCTGCACCGGCATTCTGCTGCTGCTGTACTACCGCCCGAGTGGAAATGAGGCTTTCGAGAGCGTGCAGTACATCATGACCCGCGTGCAATTTGGGTGGCTGGTGCGCTCGATTCATTCCTGGTCGGCAAATTTAATGATCTTCACCGCCTTCGCGCACATGTTCAGCGTTCTCTTCCTGAAGGCGTATCGCAAGCCGCGGGAACTCACGTGGGTCAGCGGCATGATTTTGCTGTTCCTCGTTATGGGGTTTGGCTTCAGCGGGTACCTTCTGCCGTGGAACACCCTGGCGTTCTTCGCAACGAAAGTCGGGACGGAGATCACAGGCCAGGTGCCCGTAGTCGGGAAGCCGCTGATGGTTTTCCTGCGAGGAGGCGACGACGTAACTGGGGCGACGTTAACCCGTTTCTTTGGATTTCATGTGGCTGTGCTTCCAGGCATTGCAACAATCCTGCTCTCGATGCACTTGCTTCTGGTTCAGCGGTTGGGAATGAGCCTGCCGCCAAGGGTTGAGGCGGCTTGGGCCGCAGATCCCAAGGCAAAGCGGGAAACGCGATTCTTCCCCAATTTCGTGCTCCGCGAGCTCATGGCCTGGTACATAGCCTTGGGAGCTCTCGGCGCACTAGCCGCCCTATTTCCGTGGAATCTAGGAACGAAAGCGGATCCTTTTGCCTCTGCTCCTGCAGGAATTAAACCGGAATGGTACTTCCTGTTCATGTTCCAGACTCTGAAACTCATTCCTTCCAAGGTATGGATCATTGATGGAGAGGTGCTGGGCATTGTGGGATTCGGGTTGGCAGCTACGTTCTGGGTTCTGCTTCCCTTCTTCGCACGGGACCACCTTGCAGGAAGCAAGAAGTGGATCACGGGTATGTCGGTCGTTGCCCTTGCATACATAGTAGCGATGAGTGCTTATGGCTATCTTGCACATTAATCTCGACCGTTTCCATCGTGCCGCTTGTCTTATGGTTGTCGTCGTTTCGGCAACCCTCGGTTTTGGACAAAACAAAAACTCCTGCCTCGATTGCCATAGTGCGTTACCCGAACCACTGAATGTCACTCAGGAGAAGTTCAGCCAGGACATTCACGCGCAGAAGGGACTCACATGCGCCAGTTGTCACGGCGGCGATCCAACCAAGGATGATTCTGACAAGGCTATGAGCCGCACTGCCGGGTGGAAGGGACACATCGATCGGCGACAGGTGCCGCAGCTGTGTGGTAGTTGTCACTCTGATCCGGCAACCATGCGCAAATTCGACCCCAGCTTGCGCACCGATCAATTAAGCCAGTATCACACGAGCGTTCATGGCCAGCGCCTCTCTAAGGGCGACACCAAGGTCGCGGTGTGCACCGATTGCCATAGCGTTCATGACATCCGGCCACCGAGCGATCCGCGTTCGACCGTGAACCCGGTCAATGTGGCCACAACCTGCTCCCATTGCCACGCCGACGCGAACTATATGAAGGGATACCCGATACCCACCGATCAGTTCGCACAGTACAACACAAGTGTCCACCACGACGCGCTCACGGTTCGAGGAGACCTGAGTGCTCCTACCTGCACCACCTGCCATGGTAATCATGGCGCGACCCCACCGGGGGTAGACAGCGTACGCAATGTGTGTGCTACATGCCACGCTTTCCAGGCCCAGATGTTCGAGAAGAGCACCCATAAACAGGCATTCGCTAAGGCCTCTCTCCCCGGTTGTGTGGTCTGCCACGGCAATCACGGCATTACTCATCCAAGTGACGCGTATCTCGGCACCGGTTCCGTGGCCCTCTGCATGCGGTGTCACGCGCCGGGTGATCGATGCGATCAGGCAAGAGCGAACATCCTCGCTGAGCTCACAAGTTTGGACCACTCTATCAAGAGAGCGGACAACATATTGAAATTGGCGGAATCCTCCGGCATGGAGGTGAGTGAAGCGCGATTAGCACAGAACGAAGCACGAGACTCACTCACCAAGGCGAGGGTCACCATCCACTCCTTTCAGCCCGAGCTGGTTCAGCAGGATGTGCAAGCCGGCCTGAAGATTGCAAACGCCAATTTCGAAACCGGACAGAGGGCAATGGCAGAGCGGCGATACCGCAGAGTTGGGCTCGGACTTTCATTGCTCGCAATCTGCGTAGTGGTGATTGGAATTTCTCTGGTGATTAAACATATTGAAAGTTGAATAGATCCGGGAGGTCGCAGCAAGATTGGAGCGCGCGCCTTCACGGCCAAACTCCGAAAGGCATAATCATGTGAGGTGTCGCTCGGGCTACCGGCAGTCAAAGTTTCGGCACAACGCGGATGCTCGTCGCAGATACTCAAAGGCACGTACGTAGTGCTCGAACAAGGATCGATTCTTCCATCCGAGATCCCTACGAAAGCGGCATATTGGCCGTATACGCGCGAAGAAAGTTCTCGCCCAAAACCTTTCGAATTTCCGAGTCAGAAAAACCACGCTTAAGCAACACTTCCGTGAGCCGCGGCAGATCCGAGACACTTTCCAGCCCAGCGGTGAACTTTATGGTCGGGAAGTTTTGCTCGCGAGCCCATGCCGCGAGCTTCTCCATATAGTAGTCGGCATAATCCGGGCCGAGTCCCACGTGTTCAATCCCGACGAGATTGACCAGATAGGCGACGTGGTCGACCAAACGGTCTGCCGTGGCCTTCGTCTCATCCGAATCGACGAACCGCGCCAGGAAGTTCATCCCGATGACGCCAGACCGTTCTGCGATTGCCTTGATCTGGTTGTCCGTAAGATTGCGAACGTGATCGCAAAGATGGCGGATGTTGGAGTGCGACGCAATTGGAGTCCCTGAGTAGACGTCCAAAGCGTCATAAAATGTCCGCTCGTTAGAGTGCGAGAGATCAAGAATCATGTGCAACCGGTTCATCTCTTTAACGAGGTCGCGGCCAAGTTTACTGAGTCCGCCTGTACCCGGTTCTCCACAGCCATCAGCGAACCAGTTACGCTCGTTGTGGGTCAACATCACGGAGCGAACCCCAAGCCGATAGTAGGTGCGCAACAGCGAGAGGTCGGTTGTGACCGGCGCCGCACCCTCCAACGCGAACATGATTCCGATTCGCTGCGACTCACGGAGGCTCGCCAGGTCATCCGCTGATTGAACCAGCATAACGTCTTCGCACTCACGTATCTGCTCGGTGGCGCAATCGATGATTGCGAGCGTCACAAGCGGCGAGCGCAGATCGAGCTCGCCGAGTTCGAAATCACCACCAACGGTGACGGTTTCAAAGCGCACTCCCGCGCAGCGCAGTTTAGCCAGGTGCTCCTGCTTGAATACCGCGGAGTTGCCATGCATCTGTTCAGCCAGCATGTGCACGGGGTAATCAGAATGGGCATCGACGACGATGCAACTCCGGTGCAAAAGTTCGATCTTGGCGGGAATATCCATCGAGTTCTCCGTGGCCGCTATTAGCGCGGGCGCAGTGGCAGTTCGACAAAAGACGCCCGCACCCTTTCGCGATACACCGTCCAGAAGGGGTGACCACCTTAGGATAGCGCACGAAAAAAAGTATTCGTCCACTCGTCGCGGGTGCGGCTAAGCCGCCATTGCCGGGATCTGCGTTTTTGATCGATTCTGGCTGGAAAACTCCAGTCCGAAGGCGAGCGCCGAGCGAAAATGGCTCCGGAACAGTTCCCGGCGCCGCGAGAGGACTCTTTGAGTAGTAAATCGCAGTCCTCCATGTGCAAGTTATTGCGCATCTGTAACTTACGGGAGCGATATTCAAAAATCAGCTTGACTTGCTGCTCCCGAAGTGACACCTTCTTTTGCACTGAATCCCCCGACGATGGGAGGCGCGTATCAGTATGCCTCTAGGCTCCTCAATACGGTCTGCATTCTCTCCCGACGCAACACACCCACATCCCGATAGGCGCAATTCACCTCGCTACGACATGAGCGGACCAGTTTTCCTGCTCCTGGAAGGCATGGAACCGGTGAAGATCGGCATCGTTCGCGACATCAGCCTGGTCGGCGCGTACGTGTCCTCTCAGGAAGACCCGCCTAAGGATGAGTTACTGAAAATGCAGTTCAAAATTGGCGCGGATTTCGACATTTCAGGTCATGTCTGCCGCAAGGACCGGTTCGGATTCGCTGTGCAGTTCGACGCTGAAGCGCAGTAACTACGAGAGATCCCCATCTTCAAGCAGTTGCGACTTTGTATGTCTTCTGGATCGAGAAGCACCTAGCCCGCCGGACGAACCCACATCCAGCACTCGCGCGGTTGCAGGAATCTCGCTCCCATACGTGCGTAAATATTCAGCACGTTCGAGTTGTTCGCGCTGAAGGAAGCAAAGCCCAAGCGCAAGCCCATCGCAGCAAAATGCGAAATGGCGCGGGCATAGAGATCGTAGCCGGAGACTCGCGTATCCGAGCTCAACATTGCCAGTGTCAACCTGAGACCTTCTGTTTCCCGCTGTGCAAGAAACCATCCCTGGACATCATTGTTCTGCAAAAGGCGAAGGCAGGTCTCAGAGTGATCGCGGACTAGATCTGCAGCCCAGAGTGCGTATCGCGAAGAAATCTTCAGTTCAGTCGCGCCGGGCAATGCGTAGAAGCGTTCGTGTTCAAAAGGACGCAACTCGGCTGCATGAATTGCAAAGGGAGACTCGGCCGCCGTTTCCACCTGCAGCTCTTGTCCGCACGGAGTCAAACTGATGTTCCTCATGTCGAGACGAAAGCGGATCTGGGTATCGATGTAGAAGAATCCTGCTCTCGTCAGGGCTTGACGCAGCGGGGGAGATACAGTGTCAACGAACTCAAGCCACGCAAACTTCTGTTGTGCGGCCATCCGCTCGGGAGCGGCAAGTTCGAAGAACGCTGGATCGCTGACGATTCCAACGTCTTCGCCCCACCATTCCGAATTAAAGTCGTGACGCCGAATCATGCTTCCACCCGAATGTAGCTAAAAAGTTGGGCAAAAAAGTCCTGCCCGTCCCAGACCGTTTCGAAATGGTGCATGGTTGCAAGTGGAACGAAACGCGCGACGTTCGTACCGGCGAGCAAATCGAGCCATTCCGGGGCGGAAGCCTCACGCAGTGCGTGGCCGACGGTCTGAATGTTTTCTGGCAGATGTTCACGCGCTTCCTGCGGAGTCGCGGTAATGATTCGAAGCTCCATCAGCCCGGGATATGCTGGAAGTTCGTAGTCACCGACCGAAAGCACCGTTCGGTGCTCCGCAATCAGTTTGGAATTCCAACCCGCAGCACGAGCCAATTGCCATGCGCGAATATTGTCGGAGGCGACGTTCATCTCCGGGCGGCGGCGAATCACAGTTGGCCAGAGCGCCATAAGACGATCACGAATTTCAAGGGCGTCGGCCCGCGCAGCATTGAGAAGTATGGCGCGCGCTGGCGATGTACAGCCTGCCTGGCCGTAGATGGCGAAGACCTTGATCAAGTCGCGAAGCGTGTTGTCGTCGCAACGATCAACTTCGAGCCATGCTTCGGAGCCTCGATCGGTAAACGAGATCGCGACGCTATCCACAGGATGCGGCAGCGCATGAATCGCAGCCGCCGCCTGATCCGAACCGAAGACAATGCGCACGGCACTTTGCTCGGCCATTTCACCGTTCCGCGCATCCTCCGAAGAGAAGACTTCGTGACGAACACTGTCGCGGAGATACGTGCGTAGTGGACCATCTCCGGCGCGCTTGCGGGCAAATTGAAGGAACGCACCCGTCAGGTCTTCTGACCGCGAGCCGGCCTTCATTCGCAGTCGATTCCCGGTCAGACTGATAATGATCAGCATGAGCGGCCCGAGTAGGCTCACGTTATTCGGCAACCACAGAGAGACTGGCCCGCGTGGTTTCGCGAGAAGGCAACTCGAGTCTGCCGAATCCGAGCACTGCCCGAACGACTGGCGAAACGGCTTCCGAAGGCTCTCCTCATCCAGGAAGCTGACGAGGTACGCCCATTCGTCCCGCGTGAACTCAGGAGGAACATCTTTTAACATCGCTGCGCGAACCCCGCTCCACCCCGCAATCTGTTCGGCTAAATCGAATGGGAGCCGAACGTGGATCGATCCCGTTCCTCCGCGAAACGCGAGTTGGCTATACATTTGCGCACCCTCGCATCTCGACCTTTGGCATGCGCCGGGTGAATTCGAAGCGCTTACCTTTGCGCCCGCACGGACACTCGCCGGGAACAAGTCGCCCTAGGTCTTCGGTGAGCACGTTGTGGTAAGGCGCCCCCCAGGCAAGCAGGTTTATGAGCTGCAACTGGCCTTCAGACTCGTGGAGTGGAGCCAGAGTCCATGGATCGCGCACAAGCGCGTCCGCCCAAACCGGCACGTGGCGGAATCCCGCGGAGCACAATGGATAGACCACGCCAACTTGTTCGACGAGGCCATAAAACTCGAGCACTCGCGAGCGCGAAGCGAGACCTCGGGTGAGCGCCGCGTCAAACTGTTCACGGCTCAGACTGAGATGTTCAAGCTTTTTCCAACCGCCACTGTGGACAAAGTCGATGCGTTTGCTCTTCAGTGCAGTGCGGACGTCGCCAGGAATCTCGGCAGCGGCCCACGCGCACCAAAGCATGTAGGTGAAGCCGTAGACCAGAACAGATTCGTGCTGATGAATCGCATGCAGGAGTTGGTCCCATTTGACGCTTCTAGGATCGGCCGAGTCTCGCAGCAGAAATATGATGTCTGTGGACAGCGGCCTCAGACTCAGAGCGGCAGCGGTTCGGGCCGAGACTTCTGCTCCAGAGCGCAAACTGGTCACGCTGTCGAGAACGATGAGCGGGCGACGTTCGGTTCCAAGAAAATCAGCAAGAATGGCGTTCGAACTGCGTGCCTGCAATTCGGAGCTCCGCTGATCGAGCATAATCTGACTCGCAACGCCGGATGAAGTCGCCGAGGACTTCAGCACGCGCTGGTGCTTGAGGCTTGTGCCGGCCGTGACAAATGGAATGGACTTGAAAACGCCGACGTGCAGGAAGGGAAAATCAGCTAGCTCTCCCGAACCCTTCCAGCACGGCCAAATGCGCGCATATGCTGCACAGTTCGCTAGGTGATGCTCGGTGAGGTCGCGCAACTCCGAGAGAAACGCGCTCTCATCGCGTTCGCCGTACGGACGCTTCTCGAGCAGCGCGCTCAAGCTCTCACTCCCGAGGTAAGGAATTGCTGGAAGAACACCAGCGAATCGCGACGCACGAGAATGCAGTTGGTTCGCGAACAGCGGTCGCGGGCGACGGTATCCCAAATTGGTTCGGCAACCGCCATCGCAGTCACATAGTCGGCTTCACTGAATAAGGATCGCGCCACTGCGTGAACAGCATCGAGCTTCAATCGATATTCGGCGGCGAGGCTTTCCACCTTCGGCGAGCGGCTGAGGTTGAAGTTCAGCACTGGCAGGATGAAGGTCGAGCAGAGTCTCGCGTGCCCCCAGTTCCCACCCGGATCAGCTTTTCGCAGGATCGGCTCGAGAACGTGTGCGAAGCCGTGAATCAGGCCAACGCTGGAACGCGCCTGCAGCAGGCACGCCGCGCCACCCGCGTCGAACCAGCGCTCGTCTAAGCCAACGGGAAAGGCGGCAAGCTCATTCATCAGTTCGGCGGCGTGCCGGCGGATCGCTTCGGTTGCCAAAGGCGAGCAGAAGGCTTCGAGCGCGTGCGCCCAAACGTCGCCGCAGGCAAATCGCAGGAGGTTCGGCGGCGCAGAACGCGCGAGATCCGGCCAGACAACGTACTGGTCGGGGATCAGATCGTCGCTGAAGTGAATATCTTTTTTCTCGCCCCTCAGCACCGCAACGGGAGAAACTTCGGCCCCACTCCCCCAAAGAGAGGGAATCGCGATCAATCGCAGCGCTGGCCACTGGGTCATCCGAAAGTACTTGGAGCGATCGATAGTCGTGCCGCCGCCGGCGACGACTAAGGTCTCGGCGTCGTTTGGCACGGCCTCTGGAACCTCGATCGTTGAGATCTCAAGTCGCTCAGCGATCCGGGCACGTACGGATGCCGTTGCACATAAATAGGCACGCCCTAAAGTCGCCGATTTCAAGTCGGCCAGTTCCCATCGGCGATCCCATTGTTCATGCTTCTGCAAAGCTGACGCCTTCGCGTTCGAGAACCTTAATAATGTCAGCAACTCCGGTAAGGATCACTGCCTCATCGGGTCTGAGGTGGTATCCGAAGGTCTCGTCGATGCCGGCCGCAATTGCAACCACCGCCAGCGAGTCCCAAGTCTCGACCTGATCGCGGCGCAGATCGAACGAAAATTCCTGTTCGCTGAGCAACAGTACATCCATCAGCAGGTCGCGAAGTTTTTGACGGTTCTCCATTCAGTATCTCTGGCTCCATTCAACGGTGACATGATTCCGCTCGGCAAGCACGCGCGTATCGACCTTGTCGTTCGGCAATCGCGAAAGCCGCTCCACGCTCTCAACACGCAATGGCCAGTGCGGGCGCGTAAAGTTCTGGCGCAACTCCATCAGCACGGAGCGTAACTGCTCGCCGGGTGGATGCGGAGCGAGCACCATGACGTGTCCGTTTTCGCCCATCGAGTCGAACTCGCGATAGAAGGCGAGTTCGCCCGACCATACGCGTTGCACCGCCGCCTGGATCGCCGGCAGAGAAATCTTTTCGCCGAAGCGCTTGAACACTTCGCTCTTGCGGCCAAGCAAGACCCAGCTTCCGTCTTCCGCCTGACGACCAAGATCACCTGTTTCGACCCATTCTTCATCAGTAACCGCGCGAAGAACGCCACCTTCTACAAATGCCACCGCGCGAAACGGGCTCCGGAACTCCAACTGATCCTCTTCCCCGCTGCGCAACTCAATTCCGGGGAGCGGCCGTCCGATGTTCGCGGCCGTATTGGCACCCCCGGCGCGACGGATCGTCAGTCGGGGCATTGCCTCGGCGCAACCATAGTTATTGAAGATTTTCGCGTTGGGAAAAATCTCGCGCAGGTTTTGCAGGTGCTCTTGCGGAAAACGACCACCGGCAAAGTTGAGGCGGATGATGCCGGGAAACTTCTGCGAACCAAACAACGACAACAGCAACGGTACCTGTATTCCGACCATACAGATCATGGCATCGTGTGCATCCTCGAGTGTTCGCTTGAAGGCGTCAGGCCGTGAAAAGCCGTCGGTTAACACAAGTCTGCGGCGCATGTGGTTCGCCCAGAGCCACTGATTCACGAACGCATACGAATAGCTAAGCGGCAAACAGGCGATAGTCTCGCGCACAGCTTCGTTCTCCTGCCCCGCATGAATCACTTCGGCGAGGCGTTCAGAGCGACTTTTCTTCGCGACGATGAGCTTGGGATCTCCCGTACTGCCGGAAGTCAACAGGACAAAGTGATCGGTACGGTACTCCGCCGGAAGGAGCGCAAGTGAGTTTTCGATCCGATGCCCATGCGCGGGAAAATGTGTCGGCAGGAAAACGAAAGTTTCCGAGCCAGCCCAGGCGCGCGCAAGGAACCGGCTGTCACTGCGAGCCTCCGATTCGCTAAGAACCGCCACAGTGCCGGATTTGGGCAACATCGACATGGGAGAGACTACGGAATCTTGGACACGGGTCCGACACCTCTACGCTAGCAAATCCGACTGGGAAATCGCGCGCTCTCAGCGATTCCGTGAAACTCGCAGTTCCAAATTGGCACTGATTTGAGAGTGTGATGTCACATGAGCGGGAAAGAGTCGGAGAGAATTCGCAGTGCGATTCGGGACGAAGTTCAGTAAACCGGGATTCCGATGAGCACGCGCACTGGAACCGGCTGTCCGCCCTTCGAAGCTGGGCGGAATGTCCAGTTGCCGAGCGCGTCTGCCCATTGTTTTCCGCAGGCTTCATTGGGAGCCTGCAGCACGCGGGCACCCTCTAGCTTTCCTTCGCGGGAAATGATTCCGGTCACAACCGTCATAGCGGAATTCGGCGGTGAATCCAGTTTCTCCGGTAGCTTCTTCACCAGAGCGTAGGGCGGCTCGAGCATCGCCTGCGGAGCCGAGAGAGACCCGTCATTGCCTAGCGTAATTTCCGCTGTGCGCGGCCCAGCACCCGTATCCGCATATTGCAGCACCCACGCCTCTGAGGTTGGCGCGATATCAGACACGTCGATGTACACGGTATAGACCGCTTCGTTTCTATGAAAGACGCCGAAGTCTTTCAACCCGCCGCCGCTACCGCCCGAGGCAACGATGCTGAAATCATAGTTGTGGGGTGGGGGATCGGGTCTCGGTGGGCGCGCCGCTCCCACCATCCCGCTGCCTTCTCCGCCGATAACCTGGATGCCGGGGAATGGTCCATTGCCAGGACCGCTGCCCGAACCACTTCCCGATCCGCTGCCGTTGCCCTTACCGGTCCCATTTCCTCGTCCGGCGCCATTACCGCCGCGCCCCGTACGCCCCGAGCCGGTGCCGACACTTCCGGCTCCCGGGCCGCTCCCGGTTCCACCAGAACCGCTGCCTGACCCGCTCCTGCCCGCGCCGCTGCCGGCCTTGCCGGAGCCGCTGCCTCCGCCGCCACTCCCCGCCTTGGCAGTTCCAGATCCTTCTCCCGAACCGGCTGTTGGTTTTCCACCTGGGAGACCGGCATGTGTGCCGCCAGCATGCGCCGTCGCGGTGCCGTTCGGGCTCACTTCGAAGCTCGCGTGCTTTTCACCCGGCGGAATCACAAGGTGCGGCGCATTGATGTGTACGGCATTCAACACGGCGAGCGATTGCTCCGCCATGCTCGCATCGGCCGTGATAACCGGTGGCGGTTCACGTTTTTCTTCCGGCGTAACCACAATCGTTTGCTGAGGCGCCGGATCCTTCGCGACCGGCTGCATCTCGGGGAGCGGCAGGAGCGGGAGAGCCTCGCTGTGCAGGGGCGTCGAGATCAGTTGCGCCTCGGCCTTCAGCACTGGCTTTTCCGTCGGCGTCGGAAGCGGAACGTCCTTGAGAGCCGTCTTGACCTGCACTTTCGGCGGAGTGACGTTCTGCGGCTTGGGACGTGCCACGTGAATCGTGTTCGGAACTTGAATGGGGAAATCGAGCTTCAGTGGCTTCGTCAGTGCCGGCTGAAGGATCGTCTGGAGATTGTTGTCAGGATCAGGGAAGTCGGAGCGAATGTATTGCGGGCCTTTGAAGGTGACGCCTTCATGCTTCGCTCCCGACGCCGGCTTGCCTTCACCTTCGCGTCCCTGCTTGCCTTCATTGCCGCCCGAATC
>JAVUPY010000003.1 GCA_032252755.1 Terriglobia bacterium | reverse complement strand
GCAACCGGAAGGGAGCACGATGCGCTGCAAATCCCGGCGGACGGTTGGAGCGGCGCTCCCGGCGGATTGCCGCACATCGGCGGCGCGGTCGAAAGGCTTCGCGGGTCCGGGGTAATCGGGGAAATAGAGGCTGGGATGCAGCATGGGTTAGCTCTATTGTGGAAGGCTTTTGACGGTTCAGACAATCTCAGGCAAACCCGTTTGGAAACCAACAGCGCAGAGCTAGTCTCTGCGCAAGCCCCCTTGAGGGGGTTGGGGGTGAGATTGTTCTTACAGAGACCTTGATTCCCTTTGATGCCTCATTGACCCTCGTTGAGTCCCTTTGATGTCTCTTCGGACTCCTATGCGTATGCGGCCTGTTGTGTGGCATATTCGGCAGCTATCCGGCGGTACTGATCTATCCATGCAGGCCCGTTGAATTGAAGGTTGCTACTCCAGGCGGACGTTCGTTTCGTGTGCGGTCTGTAATGGAGGCGCGCAATCCCAATTATCTGTGCCTTGGGGTAGTCCCTGCTTATGGGGCAAACGATTAGTCCCTCGGCTTTCGTTAGCTGCCACGGTTGGCACATGGCGGCCCCCGCGCGGCAGGCTTCATTGCCGATTTGAGTTTCGATAGGGTGTTCACCGTGCGCGCCGATCCCGACGGCATGAATCAATTCGGCGGCGTTCGTGTCGTTCTCCACCAGATGCGGGATGAAGCTCAGAACGCCGAAATGCTCCAGAATGTTCAAGCTATCCCAAGTTGGTTGGGATTCGGCGGTTGGCTTCGGGCGTGAGTGATGAATTCGGAATGGCCCCTCCCAAGTGAGCCATCTTCCTTCCGGCTTGAATCCTACAATCCTGTACGGCCCGCGTTCCCCAAGCTCAACCGGCTTGTATTTCAGCCACAGGACCTTGCGCGCGATTCCTCCGTCATCTCTGAGGTTCTGAGCATGGTACAGGTCCACGAAAAGCCGAAGCGCCCAAGGATCACCAGCGGCCCTGAGCTTGTGAATGGGGGATTTCTCGCTCTTACCTGTTCCAGTCACAAGCTCATTCGGAAGCCAAATCAGGTTGGAATCGGAATCAGCATCTGCGGATGGGTTCCGTCGCTTTCGGGGCTTCTGTCTGAGCGCATCCCATTCCGCGAATGTGAGCAGGTCATAGCGCGGCTTCCGTTGCGTGTGCTTTTCACCGTACTGGATGAATCTTAGGGCAATCAGTTTGTCGATGGCCTCTTTCCCACGGTTATAGCCCATGCCCAGGTAACGCATGATTGCATCTACAGACCAGGCAGTGGTGCGCTGGTTCGCGCCTGTCCCTTGCGCCAACAGCAGCCATGCGGCGGCGGAGTTGATATCGTCCGCATCGCAAACGGCCTTCCAAAGCCTCTGGTCAACGATGAAGAAATTGCCCGTTCCGCCGCGCTTCCGCTTTCCGTCGGCAGAGTTTGCCTCGGTCATATTCGGTCCCTTTTGGATTGCAGTACTCAGGATAATCCGAACGGGGATTTGTCCGCTTTCTGTCCGTGAATTGGAAACAAAACGACCCAAAACGGACAGAATCAGAACGCGAAAACAGGCGTATTTATTGGGGTAAGTTGGTTTATTTTGTATCGCTTAGGCACTGGTTTTCCCCTCATAACCCAAAGGTCGCTGGTTCAAATCCAGCCCCCGCAACCAATCAAATCAATCAGTTACGGGATTGAGAACCTTCGAGCGGGGTCCAATAAGGATCCAAATAGAGCCCCGCCCACCGAATGATGCGCAAAAGGCCGCCGCGAGCGGCCTTTTGCAGCTCTGGGATCGGTTGTACTCACGCCACGCTGGCTTCTGCTTCTACGGGGTGCAGTGCCATGCGAACCACCTTGCTGTTTGCATCCCGCTTCGACTTCATCAGCGCATTGCCATAGGACAGGGTCGTGCTGGGGTGCGGGCGGCGCACGTAATCGCCAGCAAAGCCAATGACTACGCGACAACCAGCCTGATCGAGATCTGGATCGACGAAGCAGAGCGCCGTGCGTGGTTCCTGTTCGAGGCCACGCGGTAACGAATCTTCAACCCAACGGCGCCACTGCTGTCACGCGTTTGACCCGGCAGTGCCGCCGAAAAGGATTCGAGCGGCCGACGATCGAGCCAGGCGTCTGAGTGGAGCGCCCTGCAATTCGCACACAAAAAAGGTGCAAATTCCCGGGCGCGTCCGGTTCAAAGATGAGAAAGCGATCCATCGCGGAATAAGTCGCTGCGACGCTTGAGCAGGCTGCGGCACGGGGAGAATGTTGTCGCAGAACTCGGCACGGCATTTACTGAGGAAGAGGCTGTGAGGCGTGAAGCTTCTCCAGATTGATGAGCCTGCCCGGAGCTTCACCTCGGGCTTAGCATGAGCGATCCCATTGTCCGTTTCCAAACTCTCTTCATCGAGACAGGCTCTCCGCAAATCGCCCTACCGGAGTACTCCCAGCAAATAGAGGATCAGCAGAATGAGCAGCACCGTACCAAGCCCTATGCCTGCGCCCCCGCCTGCGCCCCAGCGGCTGTAGCCAAAGTACCCTCCTCCTCCGCCGAAAACGAGCACCAGAACAATAATCAGTATGATCAGCATCTCAGGTCCTCTTCTCTGTCCGGGCTACAACTCCCGATTTAAGTCACGAATTTGGTTACACTCTGTGTTTTGACTGCGACGTCATCGCCGAAGAGTGCGGTTTGAGACTTCGCATGTGCTGCCGTTTGCGTGACAGCCTTGAGCGGTTACGCGGTCACAGGTCCCTTTGGGCTCCTACTGTCTTGAAGTGGCTTTTTGGTTCTTAACTTGGAGATTGTTCACCACTTGCTGTACGTTCGGCACCCCGGCCGCCACCTTCTCAGCGAGCGAACGCTTGTTTTGTGAGTTCACTTCTCCGGTCAGTGTAACTACGCCGTTCTTCACACTGTATTTCACGTTATGCTGCATCTTGTTCTGGATCAGCGCGGCATCCAAATTCTTCTCGATGCCTTGGTCCAGATCAGAGTTCATGGCTTTTGCTTCTCTTTCTGCACCCGCGGGAAGCACGGCAATCTGATCCGCGACGACCTGTGCCCCCGCGATGGACTTTGCCAGGGATTCAGCTTGTGCCTTCTGATCGTCACTGGCGACTTGTCCACCAAGAGTCACGATACCCTTGTCACGATCTTGACTGACAGAGACATCCTTGAGGCCTGCTTGATCAAGCGATTTGCGGATGCTGTCCGAGACATCCGGCGACTTCGTGGAAAACCTCGAGCAGCCTACTACCGTCCCAATCGCAAACAAAGTCAGCAAGATAACAAATAGCTTCGTAGTTTTCATATTCGTCCTTTGATCGGCGCCTCACCCGAGTCCAGGAAATTCGGCAACTCCCGCCCCGAGAAGCCGGCCTTCAGCTTCCCTCATTTGTCTCGGCGGCGCTGTATAGGATTGCTCACCACGTGAACTGTGCCTCCTTTCGGCTTCTTGAACACAGTCTCCATTCATCCGCCCTCATCACGGATTCCAAAATCTCGAATTCGAGCAAGGGTCAATTCTGACCAGCTTTGTGTTGCTTAAGGATTGATTATGGCCATTCACGAGGTTTTTCCGACGCTAGAATCTCGCAAACAAACAGGGTTCCATGGAGGTTCCTATGAATTTGGATATGCTCGATCCAAAGGTTATTGTTCTAGCTGCGGTGCTGATTGTGATCGCCGCTGTACTGGTTTGGTTGTACGTTCGAAAACGCAGCAGAAACACTGCAGCCCTGCGCCAAAAGTTCGGGCCTGAGTATGACAGGGCAGTACTGGCGCACGGGTCGGAAAGAAAAGCTGAATCAAGATTGGAGGATCGCGAGAAGCGGGTTGAGAAGCTCAAGATTCGCGATCTTGATCCGATGGAACACGAACGCTATTCGAAACGGTGGGCGTCCATACAGTCTGGTTTCGTCGATTCCCCAAAGGGGGCTGTCGCGGAAGCTGACGACCTGGTGTCCTCCGTGATGAAAACCCGTGGCTATCCCGTATCCGATTTCGATCAACGCGCCGACGACATTTCTGTAGATCATCCCAGAGTGGTGGAGAACTACCGTTCTGCGCATGAGATTGCGCTGCGGCTTGGGAAAGACCAGGCATCCACTGAAGATCTCAGGACGGCGATGATTCACTACCGCTCTCTATTTGAAGAACTGGTGCAGGTACCAACCCCTGTGGAAAGAAAAGAGGTGGCATGATGGGTGAGCTTAAGACCTTGGATGGAGAACTTCCGACGGCCGACCTGGCGAAGACCGGCGCGTCAAAGCAACTCGAAGGACCCAGACTTGTGAAAGGTCACGAGTCGGAACCCTTGGATCCAGCGGCCGCAGCTTCGGAATCCATTCCCTTGTTTTCTGAGTCGGAGATGGGAGAGTTCAGGTCGCAGTGGATCAAGATACAGACCAGTTTCGTCGATGAGCCACGCGGGACAGTCAAAGACGCCGACCAACTTGTAGCCACGGTGATGCAGCGACTTGCTGCAGGCTTCGCCAATGAACGTTCAGGCCTGGAGAAGCAATGGGACCGCGGTGACAACGTGTCCACAGAGGACCTTCGCGTTGCCCTGCAGCGCTATCGTTCCTTCTTTGATCGGCTGCTGAAATTGTGAATGCGAACAGGTAATCGAATCCGGAAGAAGCCCCCGAAGTGGGATCCGCGGAAATGTGTCATCTGACGAGATGGAGAAACAGATGAAACCGAGTACGAAGGACGCGATCAACGGCAATATCCATGAGGTAAAGAGCACTGTCAAAGAGACGGCAGGCAACGTCACGAACAATCCGGATTTAGAAGCTAAAGGCAAAGCCGAACACAGCCTCGGCAAAGTCGAGAGAAAGATTGGACAGATGGAGAAAGTGCTCGAAAAGTAACTCCGTTGACGTCGTCCAGCGCGCCTTACCGCATTCGGAAAATTCGTTACCGCCGTCGTACCTTGCCTAACAGGCGAAGATACGGCCTCGGCATCACCTGGCATTCGGCCGCACATCGTCCATCGAAAGGAGGCCGCAATCGTCGGCGGTTCCTTTCCTGGATGCTTCCTTAAAAATTACGCTTTGATTTGGGGGCGACCTGAAGGCTCTTCCTTCTGCTTGGATCGATCCATATGGACGGGAATTCCGCTGATAAGTCCCTGATAGTCTGTGAGGCGTTTGCCGAGAATGACCACGCCCTTCGACGTGATTTCATATTCGCGAATATCCTTGGCATGATTTCCGCCCCGCATCTTGATTACCACCATAATTTTGCGAAGTTCACCATCGATAGAAACATACCGGAGCCGGATGATGTCATCGCAAAGGAAAGAAATGGAGTATGTACTGAAGGGGAAATCAGTAAAGGATTCATCCACCTCAACTGTGCTCAGAATCGTTACCCCGATTCCTGTCAAAGCGAAGATCATCCGGTAGAGCGATTCGCGAAAGTCAGCGCGGAAGCCGGGCGATAGAGCCATCTCAAACCCTGCCAGAGAATCGATCACGAGGCGTTTTGCGCCGATCTTTTGCACTGCATCGAGAATCGACTGCATGGTTTCATCCACCGACAGATCGAGGGGACGGAGATAAAGGATCGTGAGTGTCCCGTCTTTCTGCGGCGTTTCCAAATCCAAACCTAAACTGCTGGCCCGCTCCGCATACGCCTCCGGGCGTTCTTCAAAGACAGCCACGATTCCCGGTTCCCCTCGGCGTATACCTTCCGAAATGAATTGGGTTGCGAGAACAGATTTCCCGGTGCCCGAAGACCCGGCGACGAGCACGCTATCGCCCTCGCGCACGCCCCCATCCAACATCTTGTCCAACTCCGGAACGCCGAAGGAAAGGCGCCGATTGCCGGGCGGATTTCTCTTGCGTGCGGTCAACCCAAACGTGCGCGAAAAGGCTTGCACTCCGGCTTCGGTGATTCGAAACGTGTGCAACCCAGGCACGGAGGCCTGGCCTCGCAGTTTTATGATCTGCAACTTGCGGACAATTGAGTTTCGCTCCGTTGTCTGGCGCAACCAGAACAGTCCATCGGCGACGGTAAATATCGGATTATCGCGCAGCTCGTCTTCGGCATATTCGCCGATCAGGAAAGTTGTAGCTTGCCAGCTGGCAAGAGACAGGGCTAACCGCTGAATGAAGGACTGCAGATCCATATCGCTTTTTGGCTTCCGCACCATGGTGCGGAATGAGTCAACCACGACCACAGCGGGGTTGGTCTTTTCAACTTCTTTTGTGATCTCCTCCAGGACCGCGCCCAGGTCCTTCTCGAGCACAACCTGGCTGAGGTTGATAAAGCGAATCGCATCCGGCAGCTTGGCAGGATCGAAGAATGTGTACTGCTGCTGGTATCGCAGCATCTTTATGGCTGACTCACCCAGGACCGTGAAATAGAGCGCAGGTCGCTCCGGGGTCGCATTGGCAAACACGAACTGGTGTGCCAGGGTCGTCTTCCCGCTCCCGGGGGCTCCCGCGATGATGTTGAAGGAGTATTCGGGGAGACCGCCACCCACAATTTCGTCGAGGCCGGGAACTCCAGTGGGTAGCTTGTTTATCTTCACTTTTTCTTGTGTGCTCACGATTTTCTCCCATTCCCCGAATTTCGATCGTCAAAAGCCGCACCTGGCCACGCATTGCGCAGCAGGCTCAACGTTAAAGCTTCACCAAGGAAGATATGAAGCAGGTTGAGTAGTCGGGCGATTAGAATTGTTCCTTCCTCGCCAGCCAGATCCATGTCAATGTCGACTTGAGATTCAGACTCGCTCAGGCCCTCTAAAGCTCCATCCGCGGCGACTTGCACCGCCCAAAGACGTGGAGCTTCCGACTTGGCTTGCGTCAACGCGCGGAAAGCGAAGGACTCAAAAGCCGCTGCTCCTGCAAATGCACTGAAGCAATGGCGCAGTTTCTCATAAACGCGAAGAGTAGCGGACCCCACCGGCTGAGGGGTTTTGTCTGCAAAGGCTTCGTAAGCAAGAAGCAGACGGGCTAAATCTCGCATTTCCAGAGGAGTGGTCATGTTCAACCCTGCATTGCTCCAGGTCGCGGCTTCAGTTAACGGTTATCCGCTTCGTGGGAGGGTCAGGGCGGCGATTCCATCATTTCGCAAATACGCCGCGGTTGAGGTATTCGACGTCCAGAGCCGCATTGGATGTAGCGTGCCGACGGAATTCAATTCAGGTAGCCACTCGTTTTTGGAGACGGTGGGTCTTCCTTCGAACCGCCGGCCTTGCTTCGGATAAGTGTGAATACATCCAAAACCGTGGCAATGCTGCGAACGTTTCCAGCAGCACTCAGGAGTCCTTCCTCCATGCCGGGATGCTTGCCCGCCAGGTTTTCAATACGTCCGCTCACCTTCCTCAGCTGGTCAATTTCCAGAAGAAGGTCTTCGAAAGCCGCAGTGATTGCGAGGTCTTCGGACACCGAGTCTGCCGTGTCCGCTGTGGTTGTGACAGTCTCGGCACCGACTTCAGCTTGCAAGCGTAAATCTTCGATCAGGCGCATCGTTGTCGATTCGCCAAGAAGGTTAAGAAACAGCCCGAGCAACTGCGCGATCAGAATGACTCCGGCCTCGCCACCTTCATTGGGGTTGGTCTGAGACTCAACTTCGCCAAGACCGCGCAAACCCCCATTCGCCATAACCTGCACCGCCTTGAGCCGGGGAGATTCCGACCTGGCCAGCGCCAAAGCACGAGAAGCGAGAGACTGAAAGCTCTCAGCTCCTACGGGTGCGCCGAGTTGTCGGCGCAACCTCTCATAGACACGCACACTCGCTGGTTCAGTTTGCAGTGAGGTTGTGCTCGAATCAGCCTCGCGAGCAACGAGACTGCGGGCCAACTCACGTGTCTTTCTTGTAGGAAGCATCAGTTCCCTTTCGTTACAAGCTGCTCGGTTCGGCTTAAGCGTGCAGCGGCCATGGCTATAATACTCCGATGTCCGTCGCTGGATATCGCATCGATGCTGATCGGCATCTTTTGCGCTGTTCAATCGATTCGCGCGCAAAATTCTTAGTGCGTGTATCTCTCCAATTTCTGATTGGACTCCGAAACGGATGCTCCTTCGGTCATGTCGCCAGGCAGTTGGTCGTGCAGAACAACGTTCAGCAGGGATTTGTGAACCTGGATTCGGTCGCTGTAGTCGATAAAGCCGAGCTTGCGGAAGCGGTTCATAAAGAAGCTGACCCTGGAACGGGTTGTCCCAATCATCTCCGCCAGGGTCTCTTGCGAAATCTTAGGAATATATTGTTTGGGCTCGCCAGTTTTGGTGATCTCCGCCATCAGCAGGAGAATGCGCGCCAAACGCTTTTCGCTGGAGTTGAAGAGCTGGTCGACGAGATTCGCCTGGATGCGCATGCTGCGGGCCAGAAGGAACTTCAGGAATAAATCGGAGAACTCGTGCTCTTCGTGCAATACGCGGATCATCTCTTCTCGATTAATCTTGAGTGCGCTGCAGGCTGTGATGGCGGTGGCCGTGGCCAATCGCAGCATACGGCTTGCTGTGAGCGACTCTTCTCCTACAAAGTCACCTGGGGTGAAGATCGTGATGGTGGCTTCCTTCCCGGTTTGCGATACGACCGTGATCTTTGCCCGGCCATTTTGTAAATAGAAGATGGAATCCGCCGGATCTCCCTGCGAAAAGAATGCCTGCTTTGGCTCTAGTTGCACGACTCTTCGACCGAGTCCGGTGTGTGTCAGATAGGCGGCAGTATCAAATTCCGGTCGGCCAGGCTGAATCATTCCGAAGCCCCCCCTTCGGGTGCGGAAGCAATATGGACCGCTCTGCGAAGACAGAACCATATCAACTTTAGGCTAACGGCAGAATTGCCACATCGAGTCGGGGCTCAGGCAATGATCGCGAAGGGAAATGCCGGAAACGGCTCACTTTGTTGAGGATCAATGCCAATCCGCGCTGCTTCACACTCTACGCGGTATTTTGACATATGCTTGCACCTAGTTAGAAGGACGTCTGTTCACTTTTGCGCACTCTCCCACGAATAATTCGCGCCACTTAAGCGGAGGATTCGTCGTAAGCTCAACGACATCTTGTATCTACAGCATGGATATTGGTATGAAGAGGTGCCTTCTCCGCCCGAATCTTAGAGCAGAATCAAGATAGCTATACCCAGCAGCGATTTTACGAGTAATCCTGGGTTTCTCTGGCGAAGTGACCGCGATGACGAGGATGGGACGAGCCTATTCGGACGATCTGCGGGTGAGGATTTTGGAAGCCGATGAG
>JAVUPY010000002.1 GCA_032252755.1 Terriglobia bacterium | reverse complement strand
GCACCGGCTGCAACGGCATTGTCCGACGCGACACGGTGGACGAAATTGCCGCCGCGGTTCTGGCCCTGGGAGAGGGCACTCGCCTCCACGCGCTCTTCCCCGTGCAGTCCCTCGCCACCACCCCGGCCCAGCCAGCCGAGGCCGCCGCGTCCGACACGAAAAAGCCCGCGCGTCGGACAAAGAAAGCTGCCAGGCCCGTGGCGTCGGACACCCACGGCGGTTTGTCCGACGCGCTCCGCGAGCGCCTCGCCGACCTCCGCAAGCGCGGCTTCAACCGCCTCTATCAGAACGGCACCATCTACGAGTTCTCCACGCCGGAATCGCTGCTGGAAATCGACTTCCGCCTGCCCGTCTTCGTCCTCGTCGACCGCATTGCCGTCTCCGCCGAGAACCGCGCCCGCATCGTGGACGCCGCCGAGATCGGCTACCGCGAATCGGGTGAGATCCTCTTTGAGATCGTCCCGCGCGACCTTCAAACGCTCGATCCGCAAGTGTCTGCGGCGAAGCCGCGTCCGCCCGTGCGGCCAGCACTTCGCTTCTCCGCCGCTTTCGAGTGCAAGACCTGCCACCGCGTCTATCGCGAGCCCGAGCCCAGCCTCTTCTCCTTCAACAATCCCTACGGCGCCTGCCCTCGCTGCCAGGGCTTCGGCAACACCATCGACTTCGACCTCGACCTCGTCATCCCGGACAAAACCAAGACGCTCTCCGAAGGCGTGATCGAGCCCTGGACCAAGCCGAAGTACCGGCCTCTCGCGACCGAGATGAAGCGTTACGCGCGCGCTGCCGGAATCCCGCTCGACGTCCCATGGGAGGCCCTGACGCCTAACCAGCGCGATTTCATCCTCGACGGTGAAGGCCGCTTCATGGGTGTCCGGGGCTTCTTCGCACATCTCGAGCGCAAGAAGTACAAACTCCACGTTCGCGTCTTCCTCAGCCGCTATCGTGGATACTCGCTCTGTGGAAGCTGCAACGGAACTCGACTCCGCGCCGACGCCCGGCAGGTGAAAATCGCCGGCAAGGACATCTGCCAGGTCACCGCCATGACCGTCGAAGATGCGGCGGGCTTCTTCCGCGACCTCAAACTCACTCGCCAGGAAAATGACATTGCCGGCAAGCTCCTCGAAGAGATCCGTGAGCGCCTGCGCTTCCTCAATGACGTCGGCCTCGAGTACCTCACGCTCGACCGTCTTTCATCGACTCTCAGCGGCGGCGAGGCGCAACGCATTCAACTCGCGACGTCGCTCGGCTCGCATCTCGTCGGCACGCTTTACGTTCTCGACGAGCCTTCCATCGGCCTTCACAGCCGCGACACCGAGCGCCTCATCAACATCCTTCATAACCTGCGCGATCTCGGAAACACCATCCTGGTCGTCGAGCATGACCCCGAGATCATGCGAGCCTCCGACCGCATCCTCGATCTTGGCCCCGGCGCCGGCGAGCATGGCGGCAAACTGGTCGCCCAAGGCACCTACGAGACGCTCCGTGACGAACACACGTCGCTTACCGGCCGCTATCTCCACGGAGACCTCCACATCGCCATGCCGTCGCAGCGCCGCTCCGCAACCAAGCGCAAACTCGCACTACGCGGCGTCCGGGGCCACAACCTGAAGAACTTCGACATCACTTTCCCACTCGACATGATCGTCGCTGTCACCGGCGTCTCGGGATCCGGCAAATCGACGCTTGTGCATGACGTCCTGTACCAGGCGCTTGCCGCCGCCAAGAAACAAACCACCGGTGTTACCCCCGAAGGACAATGGAGCAAACTCGAAGGCGACGAGTTCATTGACGAAGTCGTGCTCGTCGACCAGTCGCCCATAGGCCGCACTCCGCGTTCGAATCCCGTCACCTACATCAAGGCCTTCGACGCCATCCGCGAACTCTTCGCCTCGCTGCCCGAATCGCAAAAACAGGGCTACGCCGCAGGACACTTCTCGTTCAATATCCCCGGCGGGCGTTGTGAAGCCTGCCAGGGCGACGGCACCGTCACCGTCGAGATGCAGTTCCTCGCAGACGTCGAGTTGATCTGCGAGGAGTGCAAGGGCACGCGCTACAAACCCGAGATCTTGCGAGTCCACTACCACGGCCGCAACATCCACGACGTCCTCAACCTGACCGTCCGCGAAGCCATGCACTTCTTCAATGGGTCCCAGAAAATACTCGATAAACTTAAAGTTTTAGATGAAGTCGGCCTCGGGTATCTGCGGCTTGGCCAGTCCGCCACCACCCTCAGCGGAGGCGAAGCCCAGCGTATGAAACTTGCCGCCCATCTCCAGCCCCGTTCCGCCATTCGTGTTAACGCAGAGGGAGAGGAATCGAAGCGCCGCCGACGCGTGCTTTACATTTTTGACGAGCCGACTACGGGGTTACACTTTGACGATGTAAGCAAATTGTTGGCGGCCTTCAGGCGCCTCATCGATGCCGGTGGATCGATCGTCGTAATCGAACACAATCTCGACGTCATAAAAGTCGCTGATTGGGTAATCGATCTCGGGCCGGAAGGTGGTGCGCGTGGCGGCCGCGTCGTCGGCGTCGGCACGCCCGAACAGATTGCGGGGCTGTCAAAGTCGTACACCGGAAAATGGCTGACCCGCATCTTACCTGCTAACGAGAACGCTCATAGCAATGCGTCCTAGACACATCATCGCGTGCACAGTTGTGCTGGCGTTATGTGCGTCTGTCTTCGCGCAGTCATCGAGCGCACGCAAGCAGACCGCATCTCGTCCGGCGAAAAGGCACACTAGCGAATCCGAACTCGAATTCCGCAAGGCCGTAGCCGCCGCTCAAGCGAAAGATTTCGCCACCGCCGAGCCGCTCCTTAAGCAGGCCGCCGAGGACAATCCGCAGAACTACCAGGCCTGGTTCTATCTCGGCTACGTCTACAGCGAAACCAATCGCCCGGATGACGCTATTGCTGCTTATCACAAGGCCGTTGCCTTGCAGCCCACGGTCATCGAGTCGAACCTTGATCTCGCCGTTCTGCTTGCCGAGAAAGGCGAGAGCGAAGCCGGTGTCTATCTTCACAAAGCCGCCAAGCTCAAACCGACACCCGATCAGCAGAAAACTCTCACGCAGGTCTGGGCACTGCTCGCGAATAAGCTGAAGACCACTGATCCCGCCGGCGCTGTCGACGCCTACCAGACCCTCGCCGAACTTCGCCCCAAGGACCCTGCCCCGCTGCTCGAACTCGGGCAATTTCTGGAATCTCGCAAGGACACAACCGGAGCCGAGAAGGCCTACAAGCAAGCCCTTGCGCGAGATCCGAATTCTTCCGACGCCCTCGCTCTTCTCAGTAATTTATATCTGCGTCAGAACCGTCTGCCGGACGCCGAACAGACGCTCGCGTCGTTCGTGAGGGCCAATCCGCAGAGCATCAACGGGCACCTGCAGCTCGGACGCGTTTACCGCATGGAACAGAAGAACCCCGAGGCCACTGCCGAATTCGAGAAGGCCCTCGAACTCAAACCGGGCGATTCCGACACCCTTCGCGAACTCGCTGCCGTCCAGCTCGACAGCAAGAACTATTCGGCCGCTGAAGCCACCGTTCGCAACCTGATCGCAAAGGAACCCAACGACGCCACACTTTACTTCCAGCTCGGCCACACACTTTCCAAAGAAGCGAAATACGAAGAGGCCGAAGCCGCGTACGTGCAGGCAATCAAGCTCAAGCCCGCTTGGGGAGACGCTTATGGCGAGCTTGCCGTCGCCGCCTCACAGGCGAAGAATTACGCCGGCGCGATCCAGGCGCTGAATGCCCGGGCCAAGTATCTGCAGGAAACGCCCGGTACCTATTTCCTCCGCGCCACCTGCTTCGATCACCTTCGCGCCTACAAGGAAGCCAGCGAGCAGTACAAGAATTTCCTGCAAGTCTCCGACGGGAAATATCCCGACCAGGAGTGGCAGGCGCGTCATCGCCTCGTCGCTATAGATCCGGAGAGCCGCAAGAAATGAAAGCTTGCTCCATCCTCGCCCTCGGCGTACTTGCGCTGTTCCCAATCCTTTCTGCTGCCGCCGACAAGCAGAAACCGGATCTGGACAGGCTCAAGGCGGAAGCCGATAAGGCCGTGGCGCGTGCTGAAACCGCGAATCCAAAGGACTGCACCAAGGACTGTCTTGAGGCCGCCCGCAGGCTCGTCGACCTTTCCGATCAATACTTCACGCTGGGGAACGTACAAGATGCTCACACCGCCATGAACAATGCCGGTCGCTTCGCCCTGAAGGCGGGCCACGACTCTCTCCAGACCAAGAAGCGCCGCAAGGAAACCGAGATCGGCCTGCGCAAGTTGCAGTGGCGAATCTCACAAATCGAAGAGACCCTTAACTTTGACGACCGCCCTTCCGTCCACAAGATTGTCAACAGCATCAGCAGAACCCGTAGCGACATCCTGATGAGCATGTTCGATCAGCCCAAAAAAGAATTGGGGCCAGCCCCACCGGACAAGGAGAATCCATGACCCCGACCATCCGACGTGCATTCTTATCTCTCATGCTGCTGTCATTTCTGGGCACTGGAGTTTCGGTGCTTGCTCAGCGATACCACGATCCCCTCAACGACAAGGAAGTAAACGAACTTCGTGAGACGGCTCAGGAACCCGAAAAGCGCATGAAGCTCTATATAGGTTTCGCCAAGGCCCGCATGGAAATGATCCAGAACATGCGGACTAACCCCACGCTCATGGGTGAAGACGGCTCCGAGATGCGTAACCGGCTCGAAGATCTCGCCACTCTGGTCGACGAAATCGACGACAACCTCGACGACTACAACGACAAGAGCCAGGACCTTCGCAAGCCATTGAAGTCGGTCATAGAAATGGATTCCGACTTTCAGGTCAAACTCACCGAACTGAAGCGAACGTCGACCCCGGAACAACTGCGCAACTACGGAATCGCGCTCGAAGACGTGACCGACTCGGTCAACGAAAGCGCCGACTCCGCCCGCTCCATGCTCCAGGACCAGTTGGAAAAGCGCGGCAACGTTAAAGAGGAGACAAAGAAAGAAAAAGAGAGGGAACTGAAAGAAGAAAAGAAGAAAGACAAGCGCAACGACAGCGACGAAGTCAAGCCACCCTGTTCTCCGTGCTAATCTGAACTTGCCCCGCTGCTGCCCGATCCTCTTGCCATTCCGGGTGCTGCGAGAGATCTGTTTTTATCGCCGTGACTGAGTATCTTCACAAACTTCTCCAACACACCTACCGGGAACTGCGTCCCCGTGCCCCCATGCCTGAGTTCGAGATACGGTTTTATCCGTTCGCGAACATCAACAACACCATTCGCCTCCGTGACAATGTCCTCAAGTTGCGCATTTCCGATCTGCTGGAAGGCGCGCCCGAAAGTGTCCTGCACGCCATCTTTCACATCCTCATCGCGAAGATCTACCGCAAGCCCATTGAACCCGAGCACGCCACGCGCTATCGCCGATACGTTTCCAGCCACGATCTCTCCCGCAAGGCGCATCTCGTTCGCCAGATGCGCGGCCGCAAGAAGATCGTCAGCGCCAAGGGACACAGCTATGACCTCGACGCCATCTTTGACGACCTCAACACGCGCTTCTTCTATGGCCTGCTCGCGCGTCCGCAGATGACGTGGAGCAGCGTGCACGCGCGCAATGCGCTCGGCCACTATGATCCCGCTCACAATGCTATCGTCGTCAGCAAGATTTTCGACCACCCGCGCGTGCCGAAGTACGCGATCGAGTATCTCGTCTACCATGAGATGCTTCACCTGAAACATCCCGTCAAACTGCGCGGCAGCCGCCGGTGCGTTCATCCGCGCGAGTTCCAACAAGACGAGAAACTCTTTCCACAACTCGAAGAAGCGAAGGAATACCTCAAGAGGCTTTGACGCTTAAGGAATAATGACTTGCGTTTATCTCTTAGGCTTTTTGGTGGAGCTAGTGAGAGTCGAACTCACGACCTCTGCAGTGCGATTGCAGCGCTCTCCCAACTGAGCTATAGCCCCACTGTCTGGGAAGGTGCCGAGCAAAGCTCGACAACATTCATTTTATCAGCCACCTCCCGATTCGCCAACTCACTCGCTTGAACCGTCCATGACACTTCCATCATCCCTGCACAGTCAAAGAACAGCTGCTGGAGTTGAGCACGTACTATGGCGTTCGAAAGCTTCCGTGCATACACAAACCGCATGCGCGAGGTTGGCAGTGACGCGCTATACAGGCCGCAGTGACAAAAAGCACACGTCGCATGGGCGCAACGTTCTCTGCTCTGCGGAATCTAATCCAGCAGCTATAATTAAGGGTGACCGTGACCGAACCATCAGTAAAGAAGATTGCCGAGGCAAAATTTCCCACCCGTTGGGGACAGTTTCGTATCCTGGGCTATGAGGGTCATTTTCTCAGCGAAGGCGAACGCCGCCGCGAAGAAGCTGTCGCTCTCGTAATGGGCAACATTCACAGTGAACCGCCACTCGTGCGCATCCACTCGCAATGCCTCACCGGCGATGTTTTCGGCTCGTTGCGCTGTGATTGCCGGCAGCAGTTGGAAATGGCGCTGCAAATGATTTCCGAGACTGGCGCTGGAATCCTCATCTACGAAGAACAGGAAGGCCGCGGCATCGGGCTGATGGCAAAGCTGCAGGCCTACCAACTACAGGACCAGGGATTAGACACGGTCCAGGCGAATGAGAAACTGGGCTTCAAGGCCGACTGTCGCGACTACAACATGCCGGTCGAGATTCTTCGCGCACTCAACGTGAAGTCCGTTCGACTTCTGTCGAATAATCCCGACAAGGTTGCGGCACTTGAGAAGGGCGGGGTCGCAGTCGCTGAGCGCGTTCCCTGCGAAGTAGAGCCTACTCCATACGCCGAGAAGTATCTCGAAACCAAGCGCGAAAAGATGGGTCACCTCTTCTCGATGCGCTTCCCGTAACCTGCCGGACAAGTGTCAGCAATCGGCCACGAGTTTCGCAATTGCTGCACGGTTTTTTACTGGCAATCCGCTTTTCAGCGCAGCCCGCAACAGCGCGATATAGAGTTCGCGCGCTTCCCGAACCTGGCGCAATGAACGCAAGTGTGCGCGAATCGTTTCGATATCGCCTCGAATGAGCGGCCCCGAGAACGCCTTCCCTGCCCCGCTTCGTCGCCCAATATTTGCAAAAAGGTTCTGAATCGTCCTTTCGACAATCGGCCCCATCACCTCGCCAAGTTGTCGTCGCGAGATCCCCGCGTTGATCGCGACCTCTGAAGCGGTCGTAAGATGCACTACCAGCAGCGGCGAGAGGAACGCTCCAAACGCGTGGTAGAGCGGCTTCTGCTGTGGATCTATCTTCAGCGGACGTCCACCCAGTGCGATCACGATGCGGTGGGCGGCCGCAAGGGCTTTGGTATCGCCCTCAATCGTCCAGGCCACGCCGGTCATGTCAGGAGTTTCACCGGGAACGAACGTCATCATGGGATGAGCGGAAGCTATGTGCGCTCCGCGGCGTTTTAGCGGCAGGAGAATATGGCTCGAAAGTGCCCCACTGGAATGAAGGACGAGCTTATTTCTCCAGCCGGCGAGAGATGCCAGATGCGCAGCAACCTGGCGAATGGCGCCGTCACTTACAGCCAACCAAGCTATGTCTCCGGACCAGTCGGCATCGGCGATCGTTCTCACCGATGCGCCAACCATCCCAGCAAGCAGCCGCGTGCGCCGGGAATTGGATCGCGTAACTATCTCGGCGATGTTGTATCCAGCTCGCGGAAGGAGTGTGGCCAGTGCGTGTGCCAGGTTTCCGGCACCAACCAAGGTTACGGTTTGCTTTGCGTTCGCCATCTTCGCGGAGGATAACAGAGGCAGAAACCCTGGAACACCTGCTTTGGTTGATCCGCTATATTGGTTCACCTATGGCCACCAAAGTGAAGCGCCCCTCCACCAGGAATGTTAAGAAGAGTAAAGCTGCCATCCTGAAGTCACGAGTCACGTACCGCGCGCCGGTTTTTTATGTAACATCGGAGATCGTTCGTGAGCCCAGCGGAGTGACGGCCCGGCGGGACATCGTACGCCACCCGGGATCCGTTGTTGTGCTCGCCGTCGAAAGCTCCGGTAGAGACGCGCGTGTTCTACTGGCTAAACAGTTTCGGTATGCGGCGCGCAAGCAGATGCTGGAGCTTCCGGCAGGCCGCATTGATGCTGGCGAAACCGCGCTGGAAGCGGGAAAACGCGAACTGAGCGAAGAGACAGGGTATCGCGCACGAAAGTGGTCGAAAGCAATGTTCTTCTACGTGAGCCCTGGATTTTTGGATGAAACCATGACGATTTTTCTCGCCGAAGAATTGGAACCCGGGAAGGCAACTCCAGAGGAGGATGAAGTGATTCGAGCCCGCCTGGTTCCGCTTCCGAAAGCGGTCGACATGGTCATGAAAGGGCGGATTCAGGACGCAAAGACCATAGCGGGAGTACTTTGGTATGCCCGACGGATAACGAACTCTTGACGAACACGCAAGACGGAATTACATTAACCCCGCGAATGAGGAGCTCGCGTCTCTCCGAAAGCCGCTTCTGGCGCGGGTTTTACTAGTAACCACATTGACAACATCTCATTGGAGGCGGACAATGGGACCAATAACAGCTGTCAACAAGGCCAAATTCCAGCATCGGCATTGCCAGCAAGACAGAGTAATCCGACACACTGGGTCTCACCTGTTGAGGCTTGGTCAGCGGTAGCCCATGCCGCTGAATTCGTACGGAGGAACTGTAAGTGGCAAGATTGAAAGGTACGGTTAAGTGGTTTAACAACGCAAAAGGCTTCGGTTTCATCGGGCGCGAGGATGGCCCCGATGTTTTCGTGCATTACAGCGCGATTCAATCCGAAGGTTACAAGAGCCTCCAGGAGGGCGACCCGGTCGAGTTCGAGATTGTAGAAGGCCAGAAAGGGCCGCAAGCCGGAAACGTTACGAAGGCTTCTTAAAACGCTTTAAATACGGTTCATTATGCCCAGCCACCAGGCTGGGTTTTGTTTTGCAAGTTCGAACGCCTGTACAATCGTTGCCGAGTATGCCAGCGCTGGACAATCGCAGCCTCGCCACGATCCTTTACGAAACGGCCGATCTCCTCGAGATTGCCGGGCAGGACCCGTTTCGAATTCGCTCGTATCGCAATGCCGCCGAAGCAATCGAGGGATGGCCCCAGCAGATCTCGGAACTAGCGGGCAACGACAAACAACTTCTGGCGATTCCTGGAATCGGCAAAGGCATGGTCGCGAATCTCAACGAGATTTTCCGCGAAGGAAAACTCACGCTGCACTCGGAACTGCTCGAGAAGTTTCATCCTTCCATGCTCGAGTTGCTGAAGATACAGGGACTCGGACCTAAAACAGTCGCGCTGATTTGGAGCGCTTTCAAGGTCTCATCGGTAGCCGAGGTTGAGAAACTGGCGCGCGAAGGCAAGCTCCGCGAATTGCCTCGCATGAGCGAGAAGTCGGAGCAAAAGATACTGAAGGCAATCGAGACCTATCGCAACATCTCGGGCCGCTTCCATCTCGACGAGGCAGATAAGACGGCACTGAAGATAATGGACCACTTGTCGGGATTGGCCGGAGTGGACAAGATCACCCCCGCCGGATCTCTCCGCCGGGGCCGTGAGACGGTCGGCGATGTCGATTTGCTGATCACCGGCAAGTGCTGCCACAACGAGAAACAACGAACCGCCGTGATCGATCGCGTGATCGCCGTTCCGGGGCTTACGGATGTACTCGCCAAGGGCGAGAACAAAGTCAGCTTCAAGTTGCGCAGTGGTATGCAGGTGGACGTTCGCATCCTTCCGCCGGACTCGTTCGGTGCGGCGATGCAGTACTTCACGGGGTCGAAATCGCACAATGTCACCCTTCGTCAGCGCGCGCTGAAAATGGGAATGACACTCAACGAGTACGGCCTGGTTCGGCTGGACGATGACAAACTGGTAGCAGGAAAAACGGAAGAGGAGATTTACGCCAAGCTTGGCCTCGACTACATTCCGCCGGAAATGCGCGAGAACTGCGGGGAGATCGAACTGGCGGCCGAGCACCACCTGCCCAAGCTCATCGAGTTGACGGATATTCGCGGCGAGATCCACATGCACACCGTGGAGACCGATGGAAAGAACACGATCGAGGAGATGGCGATGGGCGCGCGCGAGCGTGGATACGAATACATCGCCATCACCGATCATACGAAGAACCTGGCGTTCGCCAATGGGCTCGATGACAAGCGCGCCGTCGAACACATAAAGCGCATTCACAAAGTGAATGCGCACATTGAGGGGATACGGATTCTTGCCGGCGCGGAAGTCGACATCCTGCCGGACGGCGAACTCGACTTATCTGACTCGGTCCTCGAGCAGATGGATGTCATCGTCGCAAGCGTGCACTCAGCATTCAATCAAGAACCGGCACAAATGACGGATCGGCTTCTGAAGGCGATGAGCAATAGGAACACGATGATCATCGGGCACCCGACAGGGCGCATCCTCCTTCGGCGCGACGCCTACCAGTTCGATATGGACAAGGTGCTTGATTTCGCCGCTAAAGAGAAAGTCGCGATGGAGCTGAATGCCTATCCGGACCGGCTTGACCTCTGCGACCGGCACTTGCGGATGGCGCGGGAGCGCGGGGTCAAAATCGTTATCAACACGGACGCGCATCACACGACGCATTTTGAAAAGCTGAAGTATGGGGTACTGCAGGCCCGGCGGGCATGGTTGACGAAGGCCGACGTTCTGAATACTCTACCCGCAGAAGAGCTGGTTACGGCGCTGAAACGGGCATAAACTGCTGGATGCACCGCGGGGCTCCGGCCTCCCGTGAGCTGCTGGCGGCATCCATGACTGTGAGAAGCCGCTTTTCCGAGGAGGACTTATGGCGACTCGGTCCAACCCGGCTCCCGATCCACAAGATGCGGGACATATTCCAATAACCGAAGAATTCGACTCCCCCAAGCACACCCTTCCCGACAAAGGGCCCATGATCATAGCCCTGGTCCTGGTTGCGGTCGCGCTGGCGGCTATCGTCTGGTTCTTCCGTGCGACACCGGTGGCCAGCGGGAGCATCGACGAAGCGTACGCCGTTGACGTTCCGAACCAGGGGACGGTGCTGGCAACCGTGCAACTCACGCTGAAGAACCTCACCGAGAAGCCGCTCAAGTTGAGGAATGTCAACATTACCGTTCAGACCGACAAAGGCGAGTTCAACGATGATTTTGCTTCGGTCGCGAATTTCCAGCGCTATTTCCAGGCCTTTCCCGACCTACAGCAACACTCGATCGAGGGTTTGCCGTACGACCTCATTATTCCGCCCGGGAACCAGGTGAGCGGAACCGCCATCGTGAGCTTCCCGATCTCCAAGCAGGATTTCGACGCGCGTCGTGGCTTATCGGCAAACGTTAGCTTCTACAATCATCCGATGGTGGTGATTAAAAGATAAATCAGGACGCAATGCAATTTCGCGAGTTGCTGGCAAGACCCTTGCTAGCAGAGCTCTTGCTGTTACTGTTTCTTCTGCAAAAACTTCAGCCGATGAGGTGCATGAACGCTGGTGGGACAATCGTCATACTTCAACAGGCTAATAGACCCGTCGACTTCCAGAACGCCGAGGGCTACGTCGGAGATGTTGCTGATGCCGTGCTCGCGGCAGGCGCGCTGGATCTCGTCGACGGTCACGTGCTCTTTCGCGAGATGCGTCAGCACCAATTCGCCATTGTGAATCAGAAGAGACGGTGAACCCTGTACCAGGCGCCGGAAGCGTCGGTTGAACCCGCTCGCTTCTGCGACCCCGTAGTTCAGGAGCAGGAGCGTGACTGCAGCCACGGCACCCCCTACCAAAGAGGTGTCCGGCCCGGTCATTGCATTCTGCACAGCGTTGCTCAGCAATAGCAGCAACGTCAGATCGAACGGCGTCATCTGCCCGACTTCGCGTTTCCCGGTCAGCCGAACCCCCAGCAGAACCAGGATGTAGATACAAGCGGTACGAATAAGGATCTGTAACAGAACACTAAAGGAAGGTACAAGCCCAGACATATTCCCGTCTCCCTGTTTGAAACGAAAGGCCCGCCAGACGGCAGGCCTTCGCCAATGCGTTCTTCAATAACTTACATCTTTGGCGTGCTCAAATAGCCGCTGACCTGGTTCTTCGTCACGGTGAACACAACCAACTCATAAAGCTGCCGAACCCCGCCGGGTGTGGTGTAGAACTGCAGCGGTTCGTTCGCCGTCCGATCCTTCTTTTCGATGGTCTTGTCGTCGGCGAGCACGTTGAGAGTGAACTTGCTGTGCTTCGGGTCTGCTTTCTTCAACTGGAGGCTGATGGTGCCTACGGGCTGCCGTTTGTTCTTAGTCAGCGTGAACTCGATGTAGTTCCGCTCGCCGCGACGCCTCAACTCGTCCAATTGTTCACGGCTGGTTGCGATCAGGCCGCTCTGCACGCCGAGATCGCCGATGGCTTTTTCGAGTTTCGCCTTGGTGGCTTCGAGATCGGTCTTGGTATTCGCAATGTCAGTCTTTGCGCCCCCGAGATCTGTCTTGACGCCTGTGACCTCGCCGCTGACCTGCGTAACCTGCTGCGCCTGTTTCTGCTGTTCTTCAGTAAGCTGGCTGAAGCCGGCCTGCTGACGCCTCTGCAAGTCAGCCGTGCGCTTTGCGAATTCTTCCTTGGTTTCGCCTACCTTCTGTTCCACGGACTGCACCGACTGCGCAATCGCTGTGCTGGTCATGTGCAGCTTGTCCTGGATCTCCTTCTGGGCCGCGATGGTCGCTTTCTGCTGGTCTTCCATGGCCTGCACACGACTGCGCAGGTCGAAGATCAGGAAAAGCGAGAGGATGATGTAGACACCCACGACCGCGTAGATAACATTCCGCAGCAGATTGGACTCGCCTGTCTCCTGAGGGTAGTTCTCACCAGACTCGTCAGACATGGATGGCTCCTTGGGAATGAATGGATGGGCAGCAACTCTGGATTGTTTAGCAGAAACAAGGCACTGTCAATCCGGGAATTCAGGTAGAGTAAACCACATTCCTCTGCGATCCCGTTGCATGAAAGCAAGCCAGCCGAGGCGTCTCCAGCTGTAGGTCCCATTCCACCAACAGACTGAAGTACCGAAAAAACGCAGAAATCGTCGAGGTGGCCCGCCAGGACTAAGGCTTGGAATCGGAATTGCACATGAAAATGAGTCTGTCATGAGCAGCACGATTGTGGACGGGCAGTAACACAGCGTTTTGAAGAAGTTAAAGAGCAGATTTCGCTGCGTCTGCGGAAGCTGCGGAAGCACAGCGCCATAGGTGGGCAACTCTCTACTCAGACCGTAACCTGAGGTGCTCACATTGTTCGGGGAGAGACATGGGCAGGGCCGCGAAATTTATTCTGATTGCGCTACTCACTTTTACCTTGCTTGCCGCTGCGCAAACAGCGTCCGCGCCTCTATCGCGCGAACCCGGCGGTACGAGCCCGACTACCGGGACAGTTAACCCCGCGTCCCAGAGCGCTCTCATTCGCATTCTGACCCCGGTCGCCAGCCAAAACCTTGCTGGCACTTCCACGACTGTGCGGTTCGAATTGACGAACCCCGCTGCAATCGCAGGCACACCAAATTACCTCGTGCAGATGGACGGGAGAACCCCTGTCCAGACCTCGCTGACTCAGCAAGTATTCACTGGGCTCACCCCCGCAGTACATACGATCACGGTTGAACTGGTGGACGCCAATGGAACTCCGATTCAGGGCGGCCGCGCGGCTGTTCAATTCTTCGTTCCTTCCCCCACAGCACAGCCTTCTACTACAGCTCCCAAGGGAGTCGCCGAAACCGGAACGAAGGACCGTGAGTTGAAGATTGCCGGTTTCAGGTTTCAGCAGCCCGACCCAGGAAAGAGCGACGATTCAAACCTTCCCCCGGCGAGCAGCCCGCTTCCGTTGATCTCAATTATCGGCTTTGGAGTGCTGGTGGGCGGGATAATTTCTGCAATGAAGACGCGTTCCTAGCAGCTGGAAAAATCCCGCTAAGACTCAGGATTCCGCATCCAACTTTTTGTAACTCCCGCGTCGTAAGGAGGAAGCCGCGAATGTCGCTGCGTGGTAATACGAGAACTTGGCGCAGGTACGTGTTAGCACTTTTCGCGCTTCCCGCGTTTTTTCGCCGACACGCCGCCACAGCTCTGATACTCTGCGGCGCTATTCTGTTGGCGTACGTGGGTACGGAATACGCAGAGATGTTCTGGAGTCAAAAGCAGTTGGAAACTGAGTGGGCGCTGCAGCAACATCAGCCGAAATTGACGAAAGGATCCACGCCACACCCCTTACCCGCCGCTCTCAAGGATGATGGTCTCACCAGGCTTTCAATCCCCAGCATCGATTTCAATGCTGTCGTGGTTGAGGGTAGCGACCACCAGGCCCTTCTCCTTGGCCCCGGACATTTGGAAGACACTCCCGCACCGGGCGAACTGGGAAACTCGGTTATCTCCGGACACCGTGATACCTTCTTCCGCCACATACATCAGTTAGTAAAGGGAGACGAGATACTGGTTCAGCGCAACGGCCGGACTTTCCATTACGAAGTCACCGGGAAGCAAATTGTGCAGCCGACCGACATGTCGGTTCTTAAGCCCTCAAATCATCCCGAGCTGACTCTTATCACCTGCTATCCGACGTACTACATCGGGCCTGCACCCAAAAGGTTGGTAGTCACCTCGAAGCTGGTCGACACCGCCGCTGCCAGCGGTGCTTCCGGTGCTCCGTCGGTGGAGCCGCTGTCCCAGCGAGCCGTCGCACACTGATTTCGCATCAGTCTCCCCGTTCGCTACAATTCTGGCGTGAAAAGTTGGGACGCAATCGTTATCGGTGGCGGCGTCATTGGCCTCAGTGTCGCGCTCGAACTGCACAAACGCGGCTGTAAGGTCCTCATACTCGAACGTGGCGAACTCGGGCACGAGGCATCCCACGCTGCCGGTGGAATGCTGGCGCACTGCGATCCTCACAGTCACGAGAAGCTATGGCCCCTGGCCAAAGCTTCCGCCGAAATGTACCCCGAATTCGTTCTCGAACTTGAGGAGGACACCGGGGTCCATGTCGATCTTCGGCAGCACGGCACCATCGCTATTCTGGGCGATGCAAGCCCGGAGTGCGGGCAGAGAATGAGTGCGGAAGAACTCGCGATCAAAGAACCTCACCTTGTATGTACTAGTCCGGCCTATTTCTTGCCGGAGGCTTGCCTCGATCCCCGGCGACTCGTGGTGGCGATTGCGAAAGCTCTGCACCGCCGGAAGGTCGATATTTCGACGGGGAGCCGCGTGATTGCGGTCGAAACCGCAATGAGGAAGGTCACAGCGGTCCGGACCGATAAATCTACGTACCCGACCCGTATTGCCATCAATTGCGCCGGAGCGTGGGCTTCGAATATCACTCCCGGTTCCCTCCACACGCGACCGGTAAAAGGTCAAATCCTGTCGATCGTACCGAAGCACGGTACACACTTCCCTCTTCAGCATGTGGTTCGAAGTGCAGGCTGTTACCTGATTCCACGCAGCGACGGCCGGATCGTCATCGGTGCCACGGTCGAAGAAGCAGGATTTGATAAGCAGGTGGATCCAGTGGCAATCCAAGAACTTCACCAGGCGGCGGCTATCCTCATGCCAGAGCTCGGGAAAGGACGGATCCTCGAGGCTTGGGCGGGCCTGCGTCCCGGAAGCCCAGATGGACTACCTATGATCGGGGAGACCAGCTACCTCGGCTATCTCGTCGCCACAGGGCACTTCCGCGACGGAATCCTGCTCGCCCCCATTAGCGCACGCATCATTGGAGATCTGGTGACCGGGGAGACGCCGGAAATGAACCTGATTCCTTTCGCACCGGAGAGATTTCACTAGTTTCCCTGATATCTTTAATAGCAGGAACCTGGGGACACTCGAGGAGGCTACGTGGCTAAATTTGCAAAAGTCCTGATCATGCTCATCCGGGCATTAGCACTCGTTGCAATCGTATTGGGGATCCTGATCTGGCTTGGTACCTTCCCACAGGTACTTCCTTCTCACATAGGAATCGGTTTCCTGATTGCCCTGTCCATGGGAATTCTGGCAATCATCGCGATTGCGAAGCGCATTTTCGCCTTGGGAGTTCTCGGAATTGCCGCTGCGATTCTCTTGCCGGTTATTGGCCTGAGGCAGTTTCCGTTGGCATTCCGCCATCTCGGCCCCATACAGGTGAGCCATATCATCATTGTTTTCGCGGCTTTGGGAATAGCCGAGAGCACATATGCTGCAATCCGCAAAACTGATACCGATCGAAGAACGGCCGGTGCTCCGGCTTCCTGATCGGCCAGCCTCCTACCAGTACGTGAGCTTGAACTTGTTGCCCCATGTGCTGTAGTCGGTCTGATACTTGTTACCGTTCAACTGATAATGAATGATTACCCGGCTGCTGCTGGACGACATCGACTTGGGATAATAGCTGCGATTGACGTAGTACTTCTTGCCGTTCACCGTGATCGAGACGAAGAGAACTTTGCCGTTGTATCGCCGTCCCTCGAAGGTCACGTGCGTCCAACTGTAAGGCGACGGCCTATGGCACGGGATCGATGTATCTACCCATCTTGCGTACTTGTTATCCCAGAGCCGCCAATTCCCGTTGAGGTAAGAGCATTGCGTATCCCAGCGGTACCATTTGTAGCCCTTGCGTTGACTGACGGAGAACTCCATTCCTGAAGAACCGCTCGCGGATTTGTAGTAGTAATGCAGGTCATAAACGAAGTGCGTCGCCGTCGAGTTGGTGGACATATTGCGATAAAAGAGTGCGTGCGACCATGGAGTAGTTCCACCGAGACTGAATTTCGTCGAGCTGCCGTTGAGGGAAGGCGACTTGATATGTTGAGTCATAGAGTAAGTCGCGCCACCACCCGCGTTCGCACAGCCGCTGCAGGAATGCCAGCCGGACATCGCTTCGATGTTGCTAAACGTTGTCTGTGCAACGGCCGCGAGCGACAGGACCGATGCTGCAAACAGGATTGCCGCCAATCTCATCCCTTCATCCTCCTCTGTTACACCGCACACGTTCAGGCCAGGGCGGTTTAAGGTTGAGAGGCGAGATTACTGGACCATCAACTCAGGCTCAATCAGGCAATAGCTCTAGCACGCGAAAAGTCACAGGTCGGTACTAAGTACAACCAGGTGACAGACCACGGGAACCAGTACTGCATTTACAAGGGAGATGGCGAGCGACCGTTTAGGGACCCGAAGGGCTGGAAGGCGGTTTAATCAAGAAATCGTCCATGCTCGTAGCCGTTGCCGCTGCACCCAGATTGTTTGACACGCCCAGGGTCTCGCAAATCAGGCGGAGTACTGATTCGTGCTGGAGGTAGTTGTTACCCTGGTAGCCACGCTTCACATTGGGGCCGACCAGGATAACTGGAATGTGCCCGCCGCCATTCCGATCATCATTGTCCCAGGATTCATCCCAGGCAATGATCATCAATCCATTCTTCTGAAAACTGGGTTGTGCCAATATGGGCGCTATCGTCTTCTTCAGCCATTCATCTCCCCATACCTCCTTATCGTTGTTAGTACAGGGTGAGATCGTCGGCGGGCAATCATGCATATTGTCCTGCTGGTTCGGAACGATATACACAAATGACGGAAGAGAATCGCTGGCAATGTCCGCATTCATCTGGGTCAACGGAACCATGTTGTCGTCCTGCTCGGCGATGAAATGGATGTCTGAAAAATAGGCGAAGGGATTGTGCGACTTTACGTACGGGTACGCGCGATCGTTCTGGTATCCGACACTGGGCAGGCTCTCGAGATACGCTTTCCATGTGATGCCCTGCTGTCCCAGCAACCGGGCAAGGTTATCGCCGTCATACACCTCGGCGTAATAGAGATCGTTCGTTACCATGCTTCCCGTGGTCAACATAAAATAATCGCCGATCGACGGGTGGGTGTTCGCGTAATAGTTCGTGGCGACCGCGTACTGCTGAGCGAGTGAGTTGATATAGGGCGCGTGCGGGTTACCGACCAGTTTTTCGAACTCCTGGTTCTCAAACATGATCAGGTAGACGCGGGGGAGGCTATCGGCTGGGACCTTGTTGGGGATAGGATCTGGCGGCTTGGTGAGGTTGACGATTCCACGGCAACCAACCAATGTAAAGACCAGAGACAATGCTATCCAACTCAGCCCAAAAGCTCGCTTCATAAGGTCCGACTTCGAACACGCAAGCAGGGAAACGTCTGCCTTTGTTCAGACGCAAGGCTGGACAGAGGTGTTGTCCTGTATCTCTGCAAAAGTCTCGAGCAGCTTGGGTTTTGGTGGCTTGTTAAGCTGCACGGAAATTCCCTGATTTGTTAATGATGAGTAAAAGGAGAAGCGCGTACCGAAGTTTGTGTGGGGTGAGGATGGCATTCGGTACGCGCTTTATTATTTCAATTGTTGATGTAAGACTACGGTAGGTGAGTTCTGGTGTCTGTGATGCAAATCACAATACCGAATTCCTTTTTTGGGAATTCGTAACCCATTAGTAGTAGACCAAAACCCGCGACCAGCGGCCCAGTTGGAGAGACAACTGCAAAGCCCGAATAGGTCCTTCAGGGCCAAGTTTTCCCATTTCTTGCGCGATTGCTATACTTTTCCGTTCGCAGTCATGTAACTCTCGTAACCTGCAAGTTGAAAGGACCCCGCCATGTCTTCCACCGCCGTTGCCTTCGCAAAAGAAAATGAAAAAAGATTCCTGGATGAACTGAAAGCACTGCTGCGAATTCCCAGTATCAGCACGCTGGACGAGCACAAACCAGACATCCAGAAGGCGGCTAAGTTCGTCGCCGATGAGTTGAAGCGGATAGGCTTCGAAAACGTCGAGGTCATCCCCACGCAGGGTCACCCACTGATTTACGCCGACTGGCTCCATGCCGCGGGAAAGCCGACGGTGCTCTGCTATGCGCACTACGATGTGCAACCGGCAGAGCCGCTCGAAGAGTGGGTAACTCCACCGTTTGAACCTGCCGAGCGCAACAGCAACATCTATGCTCGCGGCGCCGTAGACGACAAGGGCCAACTCTGGATGGAAGTAAAGGCATTCGAGTCGCTCTTTAAGGCCGGTAACGGCAAGTTCCCTCTCAACATTCGCGTGATCTTTGAGGGCGAAGAGGAAGTTGGCGGCGAGTCCATCGCCGAATTCGTCCGCAAACACGGAGATCGTTTGAAGGCGGATTTTGCGCTGGTGTGCGATACCGAGTTGTTTGCACCGGACCTGCCGACACTCTGCGTTGGACTGCGTGGGCTGGTTTACACCGAGATCGAAGCGCAGGGCGCTGCGCAGGACCTGCACTCCGGCGTCTACGGCGGTGCTGCGCCAAATCCGCTATTTGCGCTGGTCGAGATCATCAGCAAGCTCAAAGACCCTAACGGGAAGATACTCATCCCGGGCTTCTACGATAAGGTGAAGGAACCTACAAAAGACGAGCTGAAAGCCTGGAAGGCGCTTCCTTTCGATGAAGAGGAGTACCGCAAGAAGGAAGTCGGGTCGAACGTTCTTACCGGCGAAGCTGGATATTCGGTGCTTTATCGCACGTGGGCGCGACCGACGCTCGAGGTTCACGGCATGCCGGGAGGCTTTATCGCCAAGGGTGCGAAGACTGTCATTCCTGCGCGTGCGTCGGCAAAGGTCTCGATGCGGCTCGTGCCCGACCAGGACCCCGAAGAGATCCTGAAGAAGTACACAGACTACGTGATGTCGCTGTGCCCGAAAGGAATCCAGTTGAAGATCCAGGTACACAGTAAGGGTCCGGCGAGCGTGGTCGACACCGATAACAAGTACATCAGGGCCGCAAACGAAGCGCTGCATGAGGTGTTCCACAAGGACACGGTCTACATCCGTTCGGGCGGCTCGATCCCGATCGTTTCGGACTTCCAAAACGAACTGAAAATCCCAACCGTGATGATGGGCATGGGACTTCCGGATGACAATCTGCACGCTCCCAACGAGAAGTTCCACATTCCGAACTTCTACCGCGGAATCGAAGCGATCATCCGCTTCTTTACCATCGTGGCGGAAGGCAAGTAAGCGACAATTCCCTCGGATTGAAGGGCTGCCCTATTCGGCAGCCCTTTCGTTTGCCCCTCCTACGGAACGTGAATGTCGCCAGTCGGCCCGGCGGCTGCTGCGTTTAACAGAGTGGTGGCTCCGCTCATCAGCGCAACTCCGCCGCCGGCGTCGCTTCCCGCTACGGCCACTTTTTCCTCCTGCATAATCATCGTTTCAGGCTCTCCTTCCCCGTCGCGCAGGTACACAACGTCGAACCGGTGATGTCCAGTCGCAGTCGCTGCCAGTTTGCAGGTCTCAGTCTTGTGAAGCTTTATCCCTAACCCGAGGCCGAGCAGGACAATGCATTCTTCTTCTGCAGTGAGTTCAACCGGCTCATACCGGGCGGCGTCCTGGACGTTGGGGATCACGGAATTCGCAGTTATCTTCATCTTCTTGGGCATAATTCTCTCTCCTTTGAAAACTCATCCGATGCTGTGCCCCAATAGAGCCTATCTCGCGGTCTTGTTTGCCGCTGTCGATTCTGTTTTCTTCTGAACCCTGTTCAACTCCTCTCGGACCTTCGGATCAGCCATGAGTGACCGCAAGTCCGGATCCTGAGCCAGCGTTTCGACCGAGTTCCCCGCCAGAATGCTGTCGCGCAGATATGATTTTGCCTTTTGCTTATCTCCGAGCAGACAGTAAATATCGCCTGCAATTTGCAGTGCGCGAGGCGCTTTCGATTGCAGAGCAAGGGCCGCATTGAGGTTTGCAATCGCGTCAACCGGCATGTGGCGCTTCGCATACTGCATCCCTAGATCTGACCTCATCGTGGCGTCACGCGGGCTGAGCTTGATCTGTTCCTTCAACAGAGAAAATGTGTGTTCATCCGCCTCGGCGGCGTTCTTCTTATCGCCGATCTCCTCGTAATATGTTCCGAGATTATTCCAGGCTGTGTAGTTATTCGGGTTGTCCTGCAGGGCTCTCTTGGTCAGCTCAATCGCTTCGGAAAAGCGTCCTTGCTCGTTATAGAGGTTCGCAAGATTGCCGTAAGCAGCGAATACTAACTGATACTCCAACGCTTTCTTCAGTTCGGCTTCGGCTTCTTCTTTTCTGCCTAATGCTTTCAAATCGAGCGCCAGGTTCGTTCGGGCATAAACCTGGTTAGGAACAAGCTCCAGTTCACGACGATGTTGCTGCGCTGACTCTTCGAATCGGCGCTGGTAATAGTAAAAGGATCCTAATCGGTGATATCCCTCCCAATTCTCTGGACTGAGCGCAATTCCGTGCTGATAGGTTGTTTCTGCTTCGGCGGATCGTCCTTGCGTGTCGTAAATGTCTGCGAGCGCCAAATACGCCCTAGAATTGTTGGGGTCAAGGTCGATCGCGCGCTGTGCCTCGGTCAGCGCCAGCCCCGGGTTCCCCATTGCCAGTTGAACTCGCGCCAGCATGATATGAACGTCTGGAAGTTGTTCGTCAATGGCGAGCGCGGTTTTGCACTCCTTCTCCGCTTCATCGATCAGGGTCTTGTCTCTTTCCAACTGGAATCGCCGGAAATATGCCTCGCCAAGAGCTACGTGAGCCAGAGCAAACCTCGGATCGGCCTTTACTGAACTGTTGAGCAACTCGATCGCCTGCGACAGCGCGTTCTTGCGGTAATAGTGCTGAACGAGGTCGATTCCCTTCTGATAGGCATCGTAGGCGGTGGGACTCGCGGATTGCGCGGCGAACTTCTTCTGCATTGCTTTTCGGGAAACTGTGACGTTTGTACGAACGGAAATGAAGAGTGCCGCGACAGCCAGAATGATGACCACCGCAAAGCTCCACGACGTTCTCGTTGGCAGGACTTTGTGCTGATCTCCTCCAGCGCTTCGGATTCGCTGCCGGAGTTCGCGGGTATCGAGCGTGATGGTTGCTCCAGCGCGAGTGGCCTCGAAGAGCTTCAGGTCGCGAAGCATCTCCAAGCAGTTCTGGTAACGATCCTCCGGACGCTTGGCGATAGCCCGATAGACGATCATCTGCAAGGCTTCGGGAACGTTCTCCATGGGCGCAGGTTGGGCTTTAGCAATCGCCGTGATCGTCATCGCGGGATTCTCGACAGGAAACGGGTATCGATGCGTGAGCAACTCGTACATCACTACGCCAAGCGACCAGATGTCCGTGCGACGATCGACGTTCTTTCCTGTGACTTGCTCCGGAGACATGTAGGGAAGGGTTCCTGAGACACCGATGCTCTGGGTCGCGTCCTCACTAACCACACGCGCTAGACCGAAATCGACAATCTTGGTGACTCCGTCGGAACAGAGGATGACGTTCGAAGGCTTGATGTCGCGATGAATCACGTTGTGCGCATGAGCGTGCGCGAGACCTTGCGCAATCTGCCGAATTACGCTGACGCTCTGGTCTATCGTGAGCGGCGCGTGACTCATGCGCGTCGCGAGATTCTCGCCTTCATAGAAACCCATCACGATGAAGAGTTTTCCATCGCCAGCTTCTTCAACTGCGTGAATGGAGGCGATGTTCTCGTGATCAAGAGCAGAAGCAGCGCGAGCCTCCTGGAGGAGACGGTTGCGGTCGGCAGCGGTGAGCGCGCTATCTACTGAGAGAAATTTCAATGCGACCTTACGCTGCAGTTTTTCGTCGAATGCCTTGTAAACAACTCCCATGCCGCCGGCCGCGAGGCGAGACATAATCCTGTAGTTGCCGAGGAGATTTTCGGGAGGCACCAGAGCTGGGAGTGCCATACGTCCACCTTCTACTTCGTAGCAGGGTCACCCAAAAGCACCTGCACCGGGACGCGAGTTCTAACGACTGGAGAAAAGCCCAAACCGAAATTGGCGCGATTATATCCCCTTCGCAAGGCGCAGGGACTGGATTATTCGATTGCCGCAGGACCCCGTCGAGAAATAGTGCGGAGGCAAAGAGCGACGTTACAGTGCTATGAGCGAAATCTGGAGAGGCTGTTAACCATCTGATAACACACCCCCCACCCCGCCAGTATTCTCGTTCATTGTTTTCAATATTTTGCGTCAAAACAGAGCCTAAATCTATGAAAAGTTAGGATGTTAAAGACCCATGCGTTTGCAGTATTTTCCGTGGCATGCGGCGGGAGTTCACTGTAGGAGTAGTCGTTGCCTTCGTCGAAAGACACGCTTTATTGAACGAACGATTCTCTGAAGCAGACTTCTCGAACAGGGGCTGCCGTACAGAATTTGACGACTAAGTAGTGCGCTTTTGGACTCAGTTTCATTCGCAATGCGCAAGACGCTGCTACTACTGGTGGCTGTGATCATACTGGCCGGAATGCTCGAGGGACATGTCTCCGAGCTACTCGATCACTGGGACCATACTTTGCGGACAGGAAGGATGTGGACTACACAGCCGTCGTAATTGCAGCGTGCCTGGGAGTTGTGTTGCAGTTGGCCGGGAGATGTTATCAGCAGCTTCGTGCGTTGTGAAGCGTGTGAAATTGCTGGATCTTGCGACGCATCTCTTCGCAGCTCTCCGAACTCCTCCGCCTGATCGACTCGCGACGTGCCCTCCTCTATTGAGCCTTTCTCCACTTCGAATTTAGTGCTTCCTGGAGTAGACAAGCGGCTGCGGACGCGAAAGCCTTGAACCCGGAAACATCGGCCGTTGCGAGTAGAGGTACGGGACAGTGGAAATCCTGGTTTGGGATGCGACGTTTGCTCTCGATGCGTACTCAGGTGTTTCTCTTTGTGGTTCACCGGGCCTTTTCTGATCATTTAAGTGCCTATTACCGAGTATTCAACAGCCCCAAGCTGCTGCGGGTTTCTCTATAATGATAAGAAACGCGCGCCTGCGCGGTCTGGGAGACGAATGTTCATTCCCCAACTCGTTTTTGTAGCCGTTGGCGGCGAGATCGCCGACATGATTTCGCAGAGCGGTCCTGTTGCCAAACTGGTACTTTTCATTCTCCTGCTCGCCAGCCTGTTTTCCTGGGCAGTGATTATTTCCAAGTGGAGCGGTTTCCGGCGTGCCCGGGTGCAGAGCGGGAGGTTTGTCCGGGCGTTCCGCAAAGCTCCGCGGTTGCAGGATATGGCAGCGGTGGCCGAGCAGTTTAAGCCGAGCCCGCTGGTGAGCGTGTTTGAGGGCGTGGTGGACGAACTGCGGAAGCAGGGGTCGGCCGGCCTGAGAAACGTTCCCTCGGTGCAGAGAGCAGCGCAAATCGCGTCGTCGGAAGAGTTGACGCGGCTTGAGCGGCGGCTGCCCTGGCTGGCCACGACGGGCAATGTGACACCGTTCATCGGGCTATTCGGCACGGTGTGGGGCATCATCGACGCCTTCCACGGACTGGGTACGGCGAGTGGAGCATCGCTTCGAGCGGTGGCGCCAGGCATCTCCGAGGCGCTAATCACGACGGCAGCGGGATTGTTCGCGGCCATTCCGGCGGTGATCGCCTACAACTACTTCTTGAACGAGATTCGGCAGTTCGGGGCGCGGATGGACGACTTCACGCTGGAGATGGTGAACCTGGTCGAGCGCGGATCGACCGGCACGCAGACGGGCGCGGGTCACGACTGAGATCGTTATGGCTTTTACGAGCGGCAACGGAAAGACGCAGAGTTCGCTGGCAGACATCAACGTCACGCCACTAGTCGACGTGGTGCTGGTGCTGCTGATCATCTTCATGGTGACGGCGCCGATCCTGCAGTCAGGGATCGACGTGAACGTGCCGAAGACGCGCACGGTCAAGGAAATCACCGAGGAACGCACGGTGATTTCGATCGATAAGAGCCAGCGGGTTTACCTCGGCAACGAACCGGTGAACATCAACGACATTGGAAACAAGTTGCGGCAGAAGATTCGCGATCCGCGCGGGCAGTCGGTGTTCGTGCGGTGCGATGAGAATGTTCCTTTCGGAGCGTTCGCGACGGTGATGGATGCGGTGAAGAGCACGGGGATCACGAACGTGAGTATCGTGACGCAGCCGTTGAAGTGATCGGAAGAACAACGATAAAAGGCAACTACCCCACCCTAGCCAACTGCGGGCCAGGATGGGGCACCCAGAGCACATAAGTTTAAGATGGCGTTGAACGCGGAAATTTACGATGAGCGGGAACAGTGGAAGAGGCCGCTGGGGTTCTCTGTTTTTTTGCATGCTTTGCTGTTCGTCAGCCTGATTGGGTACGCGTACATCTTCGGCGGCCCGAGACAGAGTTGGGGGAGCGGCGGCATCGGCGGCGAGGCGATGAGCGCTACCCTGGTTTCCTCGATTCCCTTGCCTGCGCATCCTGACGCAAAAAATGTGCTTGCGACCGAGAACAAGGGGCTGACGCAATCTGAACCGAAACCGAAGGTTCAAGAGCCCGATGCGATTCCGATTCAAGATAAACACACGAAAGTAAAGCCCGCGAAAAAGCCGGTGACGCCGACGGAAGAAAAACCCAAAGAGGTTGCCGAGGTCGATAACCGAATCCCCTACGGCGAAGGCGGACCGGTAAGCGGTCCGTATGGCATATTCAGCACTAATAACGCGAAGGGCGGATTCTCGGTTTCCGGCGGGACGGGAGATTTCGGCAGTCTTTACGGATGGTACGTGGACACGATTCGGCGGAAGGTATCGGAGAACTGGCTGAAGTACCAGGTTGACCCGAACGTCTCGGATGCGCGCCGCGTGTATATCGCGTTCGATATCAACCGGGCGGGCGTGCCGGGGAATATTCAGATCGAACAGTCGAGTGGAGTGCCGTCGCTGGATATTTCGGCTAAGCGCGCGCTGGAGCGGATTGACACGTTCGGGCCCTTGCCGAGCGGGTACTCCGGTAGCAAGGTGAACGTAGAGTTCTGGTTCGATTACAAGCGGTAGGCCTGCAGGTCACCGCGATTTGGCGCGCCTCGGCGCGCTCTGCTCGGGATGGCGGTAGTTTGGGAGGCGGAAAGGGCGTGATGAAGAAAGCTCTACTGATTTCGTTGTTGGCGCTGGTTTGTACGGCGGCGCAGGCACAGCAAGGACAGATCTTCACAGGGATCAACCAGGGCGTTGAGAAGATACGCATGGCGGTGCCGGACTTCGCGGTGACGACCAACGCAGCTCAGGCGGCCCAGTTGCAAAAGACCTTCGACGACACCCTGCGCAACGACCTGGAAAACTCGGGAATATTCGACATGGTGTCGCCCAGTTTCTTTCCGCTGGGACAGTTCGGCGCGCCGGCAGATATCAAGCTCGACGCGTGGGGAAATCCTCCACCGAATGCCGGTATGGTCGCCTTCGGAAACCTGACGGTGAATGGCGACAAACTGAACATGCAGGGCTGGTTGTACGACGTCAAGAATCCACAGAACCCGCAGGTGCTGGGCAAACAATATGACGACCAGGCGACGGACAATGGAGCGCGAACGGTCGCGCACAAGTTCGCAGACGACATTATTTTCCGGTTGGGCGGTGGGGTGCCGGGAATAGCCGAGAGCAAGATATTCTTCATCAGCGCGCGCACCAGACATAAAGAAGTCTGGGAGATGGATTACGATGGCGCGAACCAGACGCAGGTGACGAAGCTTGGATCGATCACGCTTTCGCCGAGAGTTTCGCCGGATGGCTCGCAAGTTGCGTTTTCAAGCTTTGCGGGCGGCGGACCAAATATCGACATTTATTCACGGCTCTTAAAGCGCCAGGTACGATTCCCGAGGTTTGGCGGGACAAATATTTCGCCGGCGTGGTCACCAGACGGAACAAAGCTGGCGTTTTCGTCTTCGCGCACGGGAGATCCCGAGATCTATACGGTGAATTCGGATGGTACAGGGCTGAAGCGGCTGACGGCATACAAGGGTCCAGATGTTTCACCGGTCTACAACCCGAAGACGGGCGCACAGATTGCCTTTGTGAGCGGGCGGACGGGGCTACCGCAGATTTACATCATGGACGCGGACGGCGCGAACCTGCAGCGACTGACGAACGAGGGATACGCGGTATCGCCTTCGTGGTCACCAAACGGGCAGTACCTGTTGTTCTCGTGGATACGTCACTACGGTCCGGGGGCGCCAGGGGCGCAGGACATTTATATAATGGACGTCGCTAGTCACCAGTGGGTGCAACTGACGCATGACGGCGGCCGAAACGATTTTCCGTCTTGGGCGCCCGACGGTCGCCATGTTGTGTTCCAGTCGAACCGAAGCGGGCGTGAAGAGATTTGGTCGATGCTCGCAGATGGTTCGCAGCAGAAGCAGTTAACGACTACGGGTTCGAACACGCAACCAAACTGGGCTTCAAAGTAATACTGGCATCAGGCTAGCCGATGCGTTTAGAAACTGTGCGGCACCGGGAATCTGCCGCACCCAGCAGAGCATTACTGGCGAGGAAACTCGCATTGGAGGATGAGGTGATCGAAAAGAGAATGAAGTGGGTTGTCCTCGTACTGGCCTTGTGTGGGCTGCTGGTACTGGGAGCCTGCAAGAAGAAAGTGCAGCCGGCACCGCCGCCACCACCGCCGCCGCCGCCAGCACCCACGGCTTCGCTGACCGCGAATCCGACAACGATTGAGAAGGGCCAGTCGGCCACCTTGACCTGGCAGACGACCAATGCGACCGATGTCGAGTTGGAAGGTACCGGAAAAGTAGATGTGAACGGTTCGACACAGGTCACGCCGACCGACTCGACTACCTATCGCTTGACCGCAAAGGGCCCCGGCGGAACCCAAGATGCAACGGCGCGTGTTACCGTAACGCAGCCGCCACCACCACCGCCACCGCCGCCGACAGAAACTGACGCCGAGGCATTCGCAAAGAACGTGAAGGACATCTTCTTCGATTACGACAAGTACGATGTCCGTCCGGGCGATCAGGCCGTGATTCAGCAGGACGCAGAGTTCCTGAAGTCGCATCCCAACATCAAGTTTACGATCGAGGGACATTGCGACGAGCGCGGATCGACGGAATACAACCTGGCGCTGGGCGACAATCGGGCGAATGCAGCGAAGTCGGCACTGGTTCAGGCGGGCGTTCCAGCGGATCGCATCAGGACGATTAGCTACGGCAAGGAAAAGCCGTTCTGCACTGAGCACAACGACCAGTGTTGGCAGCAGAACCGCCGGGCACATTTCGTTATGACCGAATAGGCTGAATTTGCGTCTAATATAAGGGGCGCTCGCCGAAGGCGGACCGAAACAAAGACCGAAGAATGTCTGAGTGAGGCGGCGCCCCGAAGTTTTTGAGATCAAGAGAAGACGGGATGGGACAATGACTCGTAAAGCAAGTGTGGTTGCGCTGGCACTAGCCGCGGTAATGGTGTTCCCTGCTGCCGCCTTGGCACAGAAGAAAGAAATTGTCCAACTGCAGACCCAGATGCAGATGCTGACGGATCAGATGCAGAACCTGCAGCGCTCGAACGACGAGCGCATGGGCGTGATGAAGAACCTGATCGAGCAGAGTTCGGACACGGTGAACAAGCTGGCGTCGACGCTCGATACGCTGCAGAAGAACATCGCGGCGTCACAACAGCAGACGCAGACGAAGGTCGACGATGTCTCCGGGCAGATCCAGTCGCTGCACGACTCCGTGGACGAACTGAAGGCACGGCTGAATAACTTGTCGAAGCAGCTGAACGATATCCAGTCGGCGCAGCAGAACTTGAATGCTCAGCAGCAAACGGGCGCTCCCGGCGGGCAGGCGCAGGCCCAGCCACAGCAGCAGGCGCCTCCGGCGGACGTTCTCTACAACAACGCACTAAGCGACTACAACGCGGGGCGGTACGATTTGGCTTCGCAGCAGTTCGTAGACTACATCAAGTACTACCCGAACACCGATCTTGCCGGGAACGCGCAGTACTACATCGCGGACGTCGAATACCGCCAGGGGAACTTCCAGCAGGCGGTGAAGGACTATGACAAGGTGCTGGAACAATATCCGGGCGGAAACAAGGCAGCGGCGGCGCAGTTGAAGAAAGGCTATGCACTGATCGAACTGGGGCAGCAGAACGCCGGTATCCAGGAATTGAACTCGCTCATCCAGCGCTATCCCCGTTCAGTAGAAGCTACGCAGGCGAAAGAGCGGCTTCGTAAGCTGGGAGTTGCACCGAAGTCGTCAAAGCCCTCGCCGGCAAGGAGAAGGTCTGGGGAGTAATGACGAATGTCGGACCGACAGAATTACGAATGAGAAAGTCGCTTGACAATCTACGATTGACCTGCCAACTACACCAGCTCTTACACTCCCTTCCTTTTCGATCTACCCATTCCTCGTTTCGAAATTCGTCATTCGTCATTTCTTGTGATCTGCTTCACCAACTGTTCCGGCCCGCACTGCAGCTTTAAGTCTCTCAGGCAGTACTTCAGTTCTGTGCTGATCTCGCGAATACGGATTCCCTCTTTGACCATCATTTTGCAGGCCAGTGCGGTGTGGCGAGGGGAGCCTTCCCCCGTGTCGTAGACGATGCGGCAGTACTGACACTCTTCATTCCAGCAGAAGCGGCCATAGGCGATACCTTCCGTGGCGAGGTATTGGAGCGCCCGGAGAACCATGTTGTTCTCGGGGACCTCACACTCGCGATCGAGGAGGCGAATCTTCACCAGCTTTTGGTACGGACGGAAGAGTCCGCCGGGAGTCGACATGGGAAGAGTCTACGAGCGATCAGGCTTCGAGAGAAGTATCCGAGGTAATACCGGGAGGGAAATCGAGCCATCGGGCGATCGGGCCGTCGAGCCATGAGAAATGGCACGATGGCCCGCAGGCGCGATGATTTGATTCGTCTTACGAGGGGTTTGTGGTGCTCGCAGCAGCACCCTTCTTGTGCTTCATCGAATGATGGGCGGTAAGGCCATACTCTTCCTGCTTCGACTTGAGGTCAGCCTTGGCCTGCTTGCAGGCCTCGCTGGTCTTACCAGCCTTGCATTCGGTCTTGACCTTCTGGTGGAGCGACTTGAGTTCCGCCTTCTGGTCAGCCGTCAACTTCGTTTTTGTAGTTTTCGTTGTCGAGGTTGTGGTCGACTGCGTTGTTGTGGACTGAGCGGGTGTGCTCGACATCTGCGCAAAGAGCGCCGGGCTGCAGAGCAGAGCGGTCGCGAGGAACAGAGTAGCTTTCTTCATGGAATCCCTTCCTTGTTGGTTGGATCGTCCCTCAGGGAGGGGACATGCTGTTGCTCATAGTACGATGCGAAAAAATGGGATCGCTTCGGACAACTTTCTGGCACTAAGGTTGAATTCCGCCCATCGTCCCCGAAAAGTGTCGGGTTGTCGTTCTGGGATGGCAACAGCCTGAATGCCGGAGCCATCCCTGAGAACATGAACGAAGCGAATCGGGAAAGCGCATTCAGAAACACGGGCGCGGTGGAACAGGACAGGCCTGAGCAGAAGACCAACGTGGCTCCGCTGCGAGCGCAACTCGACCACAGATTCGAGGACCCGTTCAACAAGGCGAACGACAGCGGAATGAACAATCGTGGGCAGACACCCGAGTTCACGGGAGAGAGGCAGGAGGGAAACGAATTGGAACGGGATACAAACTCAAACGTCGAAAAAGATGAGGAAGAGGTTGATCAGGACCCGGGAGAGCGCCAGAAAGAGAATCAGAACGAAAAGAAGGACGATGATTTAGCGGCATGAGAAAAACCGTGATTGGTGGCTGGTTGCTGGTGGAAAAAACCAACCACCAGCTACCAATCACCAGCGACGGTTTTACCGCAGTTCTTCCATGATTTGTTCGAGAGCCTCGCGCGAGGGACGAACACGGTCCTGGGGCAAAGTTGCGAGCGCATCCTCGGTCATATCGATCATCTCGAGGAACGTTGGCGCCTTCGGATTGACGTAGAAAACGCCGGTTAGAACTTCATTGTTCTCTTTTGCTTCGGCGAGGCGCTTGATCGCATTCAGCTTACTTGTGGGGTCATAGTCTTCTTCGAGCTTGCGCAGGCGAAGCTGCGAGCCGTCGTGCATCGTAACGCTGATGCTCGTACCCGGATCGTAGTCGATGGCGATATCTTCGAATGCCGGCACGAAGTTAATGTCGTGTAGCGGCTCCTCGTGATCCTTCATGTATTTGTAGGACTTGGTGGAGCCCTCGTGATCATTGAATGTGACGCAAGGAGAAACGACATCAATGAGCACGGTTCCGCTGTGCGCGATCGCCGCTTTCAGCATGGCGTGGAGCTGACGCTTGTCGCCGGAGAACGAACGGGCGACGAGAGTTGCGCCGAGTTCGATAGCCATCGCGCAAGTGTCGATGGGCGGCAGTTCGTTGATGACGCCCGTCTTCAACTTAGAGCCGACATCGGCCGTCGCCGAAAATTGACCCTTGGTCAGGCCATACACGCCGTTGTCCTCGATGATGTAGATCATGGGCATATTGCGGCGCATGAGGTGAATGAACTGGCCGATGCCGATCGAGGCGGTATCGCCGTCGCCGGTGACGCCGAGGGCGACGAGTTTGCGGTTGGCCAGAACCGCGCCAGTCGCCACCGATGGCATGCGTCCATGGACGGAATTAAAACTGGCTGAACGGCTCATGAAGTAGGCCGGGCTCTTTGAAGAGCAGCCGATGCCGGAGACCTTGGCGACGCGCTCGGGCTTGATGCCCATTTCGTAGAAGGCGTCGATAATGCGCTCGGAGATGGCATTGTGGCCGCATCCGGCACATAGAGTGGTTTTGCCCCCGCGGTAGTCGAGAACGGTGAGCCCGATGCGATTGGTCTTGGGGGCCGGTGTAGAAGTCGTGGTCGCCATTACTTTCCCTCCTGCCGCGTGATGTCGTCGGTAATCGAGCGGGCGTCAATAGGTAGTCCGTTGTAGTGACGCACGCTGCGCAGCTTCGCGGCTTCTTTGTTCGGCAGGTCCAGCGTGAGCAGCGTGAACATCTGGCCGTCGCGGTTCTGGTCCACGACGTAAATGCGATCGTGTTGCTCGATAAATTCGTGAACTTCCTTCGTGAACGGATAGGCCCTAATGCGCAGGTAGTCGATGCGGATGTCCTTCTCGTTTTCAAGTTGATGGACGGTTTCGACCATAGCCCAGTGGCTTGTACCGTAAGCGATGACGCCGACTTTCGATCCGTTGCCAATCAACTCGGGCTTGGGAACGATGGAGCGGGCGTGCTCAAACTTGCGGTTCAGACGATCGACGTTGTTAACGTAGTCGTCGGGACGCTCGCTGTACTGCGCCTTCTCGTTGTGTCCGGAGCCACGCGCGAACCACGCGGCGGCCGGATGATCGGTACCCGGTAACGTGCGATACCCGATGCCGTCGCCGTCCACATCTTTGTACCGCGCGAAGCCGCCGAGGCGATCGAGGTCCTCCTTCGAAAGAACCTTTCCTCGGTTGATCGGCTTCTCGGGATATGGGAACGGATCGCTCATCCAGTTGTTCATTCCGAGATCCAGGTCGCTCATGATGAACACCGGTGTTTGCAGAAGCTCGGCAAGATCGAAAGCCTCCTGGGCCATGGTGAAGCACTCGAGGGGTGAGCATGGAATGAGCATCGGGTGCTTGGTGTCTCCGTGTGAAAGAAAGGCGACGCTGAGGATGTCGCCCTGCGAGGTGCGCGTGGGCAGGCCCGTTGAGGGCCCGACGCGCTGCACGTCCCAGATGACGGCGGGGATTTCGACGTAGTAACCGAGGCCGGCAAATTCCGACATCAGCGAGATGCCCGGGCCGGCGGTGGCGGTCATACTGCGGGCTCCGGCCCAACCGGCACCAATCGCCATACCGATCGATGCCAACTCGTCTTCACCCTGAACGATCGCAAAGGTCGCCTTGCCGTCGGGGCCGACACGATGCTCTTTCATGTACTCGATCAGGCTTTCGACGAGCGACGATGACGGCGTGATCGGGTACCAGGTGACGACGGTGACTCCGGCGAACATACTTCCGATGGCCGAGGCGGAGTTGCCGTCGATGATGATCTTGCCGACGTTCTCGTTCATGCACTCGACGACGAATGGATCCTTCTTCTCGAGCGTGGCCACGGCGTAGTCAAAGCCGGCCTTCGCGGCATTGAAGTTCAGGTCGGCGGCTTTCTTCTTGGTCGCAAACTGCTTGCGCAGAGCCTTTTCAACCTCGGCCATGTCGAGCGAGAGTAACTGCGCGACGACGCCGACATAGATCATGTTCTTGACCAGCTTGCGCAGCTTGGCTTCCGGGCAGACAGTGCCGACGAGTTTGTCGTAAGGCACGGAGTAGAACGTGAGGTCGGAGCGTAGTTCGCGCAGGTTCAGGGGCTCGTCATACAGGACGGCGGCGCCGGGCGCGAGTGACATGACGTCTTCTTTCGCGGTCTCCGGGTTCATGGCGATGAGGAGGTCGATTTCCTTCTTGCGCGCGATGAAGCCGTGCTTGCTGGCGCGAATGGTGTACCAGGTCGGCAATCCGGCGATGTTCGATGGGAACATGTTTTTGCCGGAGACGGGGACACCCATCTGGAAGATGGTTCGGAGAAGGACGGTATTGGCCGACTGCGAGCCTGAGCCGTTAACCGTTGCTACCTGGATAGAAAAGTCGTTGATGACCCTTTCAGGGGTCTGACCAGCGGTCCCTTCATGGACCGCTATGTCCGTGGAGGCCATTCGATCACCATCCTTGGATATGGGCTTGAAATGTGGGGTCCCACACGAATGCTTATGAGCGATTATACGCCGATGGGGCAAGAAAACGTCGCTTGTGATTGGTCGGGTAGTGTCTCAGTTAGAATTTCTGAGCGCAGTACGTCGGGCGAGTCGCGCGATTAAGCAGGAACGTACGTCAACCGAATCAAGTCATCGACGATTAAATCACTGGCCACCAGGTGGAGCGGCGGCCGGGGGCCCGCGAAGAATGGCTGGCCACCACCAAGCACGACGGGGCGGAGGTAGAGTCGATACTCATCGATAAGACCGGCCTCGGTCAGGCTTTGCGCCAGGACTGGTCCGGCAACTTGAATCTCGCCAGCCAGCTCGGCCTTCAGCCTGCGTATCACCTTCTCGAAGTCATCAGCGACAAGCGTCGAGTTGGGGCCAACTGACTTGAGGGAACGCGACACGACCCACTTCGGCTGGCTCCGCCACACCACCGCGAACTCGCGATCCTCCGCGTCCCAATCAGGAAGATCTTCGTCCCAATAACGCATGATCTCGTACGTACGACGACCGTAAATGAGCCCCGTCGCGCCGCGCACCAGCCCGATGAAGTGACGGAAGGCCGCGGGTGCAGGCGGCCCAAGCTTCATGTGGTCGACGTAGCCATCAAGGGACTGGCTCAATCCGTAGACAAGTTTTGCCATGCTGCACATCTCCCTTCCACGTTCTTCAGAATAGCTTGAGCCGACGTCGCGCGGAGGTGAGGTTGAACATTATCTCCGCGCCGCATTGTCGGTGTGACCATTAACCAGAGGTCCGTTTCCCAATCCCGAGATTCAAACTGAGACACTACCATTGGTCGCTGGTTGCTGACAAAAGTCCCAGGGCTGAGTTTGAACCAGCACTAACTAGCGGCTGACAGCGACGGTTCCTAGCCTTCCTTGAAGAACTGGGCCATCTTGCGGAATTTGTTGTAGCGGGCGTCGAGCATCTGGTCTACCGGGAGTTTCTTCACTTCTTCAAGGGCCTTCTGCAACTCCAGGTCGAGCAGGCGGGCGGCTTCGATGTGGTCGTTCTGAGCGCCACCCTCCGGTTCTCTGACGATGTTATCGATCATTCCCATTTCGCCGAGGTCCTTGGCGGTGATCTTCAAGGCCGCGGCGGCCAGTTCCCTCTTGCTGGCGTCGCGCCACATTATGGAGGCGCAGCCTTCGGGAGAGATCACGGAGTAGATGGCATTTTCCATCATGAGAACGCGGTCGCCGATCGCGATTGCGAGTGCGCCGCCAGAGCCGCCTTCGCCTGTAACGGTGACGATGATAGGAACTTTGATTCGGGCCATCTCGCGCAGATTGTGTGCTATGGCTTCAGCCTGGCCACGCTCTTCGGCGCCGAGGCCGGGATACGCGCCGGGAGTATCGACGAAGGTGAAGATGGGTCGATTGAACTTTTCGGCAATGTGCATGGCCCGAAGCGCCTTGCGATAACCTTCGGGGCTGGGCATGCCGAAGTTGCGATAGATCTTCTGTTTGGTGTCACGGCCCTTCTGCTGCCCCACGACGAGGCATTCCTGGCCATGGAAGCGGGCCATACCGCAAATGATGGCAGCATCGTCGGAAAAACCGCGGTCGCCGTGGATCTCGCTGAAGTCGGTGAAGATATTCGCGACGTAGTCCAGGGTGTAGGGGCGCTGCGGGTGGCGCGCCAGTTCGACTTTCTCCCACGGCCCCAGGGTGGCCGAGACTTGCTTGCGGAGGTTGGCTACGCGTTCGAGGAGAGCGTGAAGCTGGTCGTGCGCAAGCTGGTTGTCGCCAGCAACGGTTTCCAATTTTTGGATCTGCTGCTCGATACGCTCGAGTTCGTGCTGGGCTTTACTTCCCGATGATTCCATTCGAATGATCCTGGGGGAGTCCGTTCTGGGTCAACTACAAGGACTCGAATTAGATCAGCGTTCAGTCGATGACCTTGATGCTGCCGCGACCGCAGAGTTCCTCGACACGGCGGAGGAACACGCGGTCCGGTAACACATTATAACCGTCGGCCTCCATGACGGCCACGAAGTCGGGCGACTCAAGGTTAAACATCACCTTGGCTTCGCCTTTGCAGCTCTCAAAAACGCTGTGCAGTTCTTCGATCGTGTCTTCTGTGGCGGTGTCGAGCGAGATGATCAGGCGAAGGCTCTTGGGCAGCTTGGGCTTGGCGTCCTCGAGGGGCGTGATCTCCGAGATGGCGAGTTGGGCGGCGCTGCCTTCGTCAACGCGAACGCCGGCGCGAACGAGCACCGGAACTTCGAGCTTCACCTTCTCTGAGAGGCGCTTGTAGGCCTCGGGGAAGACGAACATTTCAACGGAGCCAGTCATGTCTTGGAGATAGCCGCGCCCGTAGAGGTCGCCCTTCTTGGACTTCTGGACCTTGAGGCCGCTGATGACACCGGCGAAAGTAAGCTCTTCGCCCTTTCCGGTGGAACGCTTCATTTCGAGGGCGTCGGCGGCGGAGAGGGCACGGAAGTCCTCGATTTTGTCGCGATATTTTTCGAGCGGGTGGCCGGAGACGAAGAAGCCAAGGACTTCTTTCTCGTTCTGCAGGCGTGTGTGCTCGTCCCAGTCGGCGACGTCCGGGAGCTTTTCGTGCTTCGCGGTCTGCTCGGGTTCGTCGTCGAAGACCCCGAAGAGGCCGTGTTGTCCGGCTTCGGCATCCCGGTGGGCTTTCTGGGCCTGCTCGATGGCTTTGTCAAGTACGGTCATGACCTGGGCGCGGCGACCAAGGGAATCCATTGCACCGGATTTAATAAGAGATTCGAGCACACGCTTGTTGAGTACGCGCAGATCTACCTTTTCGCAGAACTGGTAGATCGACCGGAAGGAGCTGCCGAGTTCCTTGCGCGCGGCGACGATAGATTCAATGGCGTGTCCGCCGAGGTTCTTGATTGCGGCGAGGCCAAAGCGGATGTTTTCGCCGTGAGGGGTAAAGTTCGCGTCGGAGATGTTGATATCGGGCGGCTCGACCGAGATGCCCATTTCCTTGCACTCGTTCACATACTTCACGACATCGTCGGTGTTGCCCGTGACCGACGTGAGCAGGGCGGCCATGAATTCGACGGGATAGTGCGTCTTGAGATAAGCCGTCTGGTAAGCGAGCACCGCATAGGCGGCGGAATGCGACTTGTTGAAGCCGTATCCGGCGAACTGCTCCATCAAGTCGAAGATTTTCTCGATTTTCTTCGACGGGTGGTTGCGTTCGAGCGCGCCGTTGATGAAGCGCTCGCGCTGCTTCGCCATCTCCTCGGGATTCTTTTTGCCCATGGCGCGGCGCAGCAGATCGGCTTCGCCGAGTGAATAGCCGGCGAGTTTGTTGGCGATCTGCATGACCTGTTCCTGGTAAACGATGACGCCGAGCGTCTCGTGCAGGATTTCTTTCAGGTCATCCAGTTCGTACTCGACCTTGGCGCGTCCCCACTTGCGGTTAACGAAGTCGTCGATCATTCCGCCCTGGATAGGGCCGGGGCGGTAGAGCGCGTTCAAGGCGGTCAGGTCTTCGACGGTGGTGGGCTTGTAGCGGCGGAGCACGTCGCGCATACCGCCGGATTCAAACTGGAACACGCCCGAGGTCTGACCGGTGTGGAAGACCTTTTCGTAGGTGACGACGTCGTCCGTCGGGAGCTTCTGCAGGTCGATCTCGACGCCCTTGGTTTGCTTAATGAGTTTGAGGGCATCGTCGATGATCGTCAGCGTCGTGAGCCCGAGGAAGTCCATCTTCAGCAGGCCCATCTTCTCGACCGCCTTCATGTCGTAGGCGGTGACGATTTCTTCGTTCTTCGTCTTGTGCAGCGGGACAAGATCGATGAGCGGCTGCGGCGAGATGACGACTCCGGCGGCGTGCACGCCTACGTTGCGCACCATTCCTTCGAGCTTCTTCGCCGTGTCGATGATCTCTTTGACTTGTGGCTCTTTCTTGTAGAGCTCGTCGAGCTGCGGTGAGGCGTCGAACGCCTTGTCGATGGTCATGCCCGGAGTCGCTGGCACGAGTTTGGCGATGCGATCGACTTCGGCAAAGGGCATGTCCATCACGCGGCCTACGTCTTTTATGGCGGCCTTGGCGGCCATGGTGCCAAAGGTGATGATCTGCGCGACCTGTTCGCGCCCGTACTTCTCGGTTACGTAATGAATGACCTCGCCGCGACGATTCATGCAGAAGTCGACGTCGATATCGGGCATGGAGACGCGTTCGGGGTTCAGGAAGCGCTCGAAGAGGAGGTTGTTCTGCAGCGGATCAACGTCGGTGATTGCCATGGCGTAGGCGACCAGCGAACCAGCGGCCGAACCGCGACCCGGGCCTACGGGAATGCCGTGTTCCTTGGCGTAACGGATGAAGTCCCAAACCACCAGGAAGTAGCCCGAGAACTGCATCTGCTGGATGATCTTGATCTCGCGATTGAGGCGCTGCTCGTAATCGGAGAGCGGCAGGCGCAGGCGGCCTTGTGATTGCAGTTCGCCGAGCAGAACCAGGCGGCGCTTGAAACCGTTGCGGCAAACTTCTTCGAAGTAGCTGTCGCTGGTGTGGCCTTCGGGGATGTCGAATTTTGGGAACGGGTTCTTGACCTTCTCGAGTTTGAGATTGCAGCGCTCGGCGATTCCGACGGTGCGAGTAACGACTTGTTCGGCGCCGTTGAACACCTTCTTCATTTCGTCCGCGGTTTTGACGTAGAACTGGTTCGTCGCGAACTTCATGCGGTTGGTTTCGTGGATCGATTTTCCGGTCTGGATGCAGAGCATCGCGTCCTGAGCGTGAGCGTCGTCTTCGCACAAGTAATGGCTGTCATTGGTGGCAACCATCGGGATGCCCAATTCTTGCTCGAGCTCGAACAGGTCTTTGTGAATCGCCTTCTCTTCGGAGAGTCCTTGGTCCTGAATTTCGAGGAAGAAGTTTCCCTTTCCGAAAATGTCCTGGAATGTCGCGGCGGCTTCTCGCGCGGCGTTGTACTTCCCTTCCGTGAGGCGCTCGGCGACTTCACCCTTCAGACAGGCCGAGAGGCCGACGAGGCCTTTCGAGTGCTCGGACAGAAATCGCTTACTGACGCGCGGCTTGTAATAGAACCCGTGCAGCGATGCCTCGGAGACGATCTTGGTCAGATTGCGGTAGCCTTCTTCGTTTTCAGCGAGCACGATCAGGTGGTTGTAGCTGTCCCCCTCGGGCGGTTCGCGATGATCCTCCTTCTTGCAGATGTAGAGCTCGCAGCCGAGGATCGGCTTAACCTCGGCGGCTTTCGCGGCATTGAAGAAGTGCACGGCACCGAAGATGTTGCCGTGGTCCGTCATGGCCACGGCGGGCATACCAAGCTTTTTGACTTGCTGGCAAAGCTTCTCGACGTCGTTGGCGCCATCGAGCATGGAGTAGTCGCTGTGCAGGTGAAGATGAACGAAGTCGGACATGGGAACCTGTAGAAATTGTATCGGGAATGGGGGCTGGGTTGATAGCGGGAATACTGTGGAGAGCGGTGGAAAAACGGGCACTCAGCATTCGGCAGTCAGCATTCAGTGGTTTAGGACCGTGTAGCTTAACGACTCAATGCTGAGTGCTGATTGCAGAATGCTGGAGGCCAGAGCACAGCGCTATTGGCCTTTAGCAGCCATTTGGAAGGCATTTGCATTTGGCCGAAGTTTGCCGTTCTTCTCCACCAGACCGGCGATCCCATCCTCGTCCGTACCCTGCCAGATGGTTGGCCAGACATAATTATCGAGGGCATTCTTGAGTTTTTCGCCGACTTCGAAGGCGCGTTGCTCTTTCTGGCCCATTTCGTCGCACATCAGGTCAAGCTTGCTGAGTTGGTGGAGGCTGTCGAGGACCTTCGGAACGTTGTCGGGCTGGAGTTCGTTCCAGTGGAAGTTGAACCGGTCGGGATGCGCCGCATTGACGGCTTCAATAAACTTGCGAGTGCGATCGATCTCTTCTTTGTGCTTCGCGAGGTATTCCTGGGTTCCCTTGATGAGCTGCGCTTCCGCGTCTTTGTCGTTACCTAATCCCTTGCCCAGCACATTGAACCGGCTCGAAGTGTGAATCCGCGTGAGTTCGGTCGTTATACCGAAATTCACGGCGTCGATATGGTCTGACGCAAAGCGCTGATCGATAACGAGATCGCCGACATCGGTAGAACTCAGGCCGCCGTTGGCGCACGGAATCTTCAAGGAGTGTGAGACTTCGCAGGCGGCCGCAAATTCGTCGCGATATTGGTCGGGCGTACCAGTGAAGTTCTTCTGATCCTCGGGCTCGTTTTCGACGACCAGCATGGCAGGTTTGTCGCGCTCGAGAACGGTTTGCAGCTTCTTCTTGAAATCGTCGGGATTCGTTGCTGGCGTGCTTGGCTTTCCTTCGGTTGCGTTGCGGACGACGAGACTGATGTTGAGACCGGCGGCGTGAGCGGCGTCGCAGTCTTCGCACTTCGCACTGCCGTTCAAATAAACCGGAGCAGGGCGATACCAGGTTGCGCCGAGTTCTTTCACTACATCGATTCGCCGCTGCGGCGGTCCGGAGATGCCGGGGAGAGTGACGCCGAGATGGTTGTCCTGACCAAGCGCCGAGAGAGGAAGAAGAAGCAGAAGGGCAATCGCGAGTTTCATGTCACCTCCCGGAGGACAACATCGACAATTGGGAACCAATGACGAAATGACGCATGTCGAAATGACGATGAAAGGCTATCATTTGCACAATGCGATTGCTGAGTTATCTGATGCGCGGGTTGCACAATGTCGTCGGCATCACCGCGCCGAAACCCGAAGATGAGGCCAAAGTTGTGCTGATATGGATGGCAGTGCTGGTGATCATTTTCGCCGGAACCGCGTTGCTGGGATATGTGCTGATCACACAAATGGCATCGGCGCGATGAACGGCCCCACCCTCTCGCAAAAACGCGAGGGGTAGGGCACGAGTACACGGAAAGGACTCGACCCCGGATGGAAATTGGCGAAACGCTCTACGTCAAGAACCGCAAGCAGTGGCGCAAATGGCTGGAGAAGAATCATGCCACGGCATCGCACATTTGGCTGGTGTACTGTAACCAGGCGAGCGGCAAGCCGACGATCTCGTACGAGGACAGCATGGAAGAGGCGCTGTGCTTTGGGTGGATCGATGGGATCATCAAGAAGATGGATAGCGATAGCTACACACGACGATTTACGCCGCGCAAACCAGAGAGCGCGTGGTCGGAGATCAACGTCGAGCGGTATGAGCGTGCGAAAAAGGCGGGGCTGCTGACCGAGGCGGGAATCAAGGCGTTTGGGAAGGATGGGACGCGGAAAGTTTTCATCAGTCTGCGCAAGGGGCGAGTGCCGCCACCAGACCTGGCGAAGGAGTTTGAAAAACATCCCAAGGCAAAGGCGTTCTATGAGCAGCTTGCGCCCAGCAACCAGGCGCACTTTGTGAACCGGATTGAGAGCGTGAAGAGGCCGGAGACAAGGGAGAAGTGGGTAAGAGAGGCGATCCGGTATCTGATGGAGGGGAAGAAGTCGTGGTTTGAAGAATGACGAAATGAAGAATGAACAACCAGATTGACAATCGACGATTTTCTCACGACGACTGAAAAGCAGAAGGCACGAAGAACGGAATTCTTAAAACCGTCTTCGTGCCTCTTTGATTTCTGACGCTTCCCTACTTTTTCTTTGCGGCCTTCTTTGCCGGTTTCGCGGGTTTCTTTGCCGGCTTGGGCGCTGGCTTCTTTGCGGGTTTCGCGGCCGATTTCGGAGCGTGTTGGGCGGGCTTCGCCGGAGCTTTTGCTGCAGGCTTGGCAGCGTGCTTTAGCTCAGCCTTGGCAGCCGCTTTTGGCTCGGTCTTGGCAGCGGGTTTTGGTTCGGCTTTCGCCGAGGGCTTCGCCTCGTGCTTTGGCGATTCGGGCGCTGCAGCGACAGGGCCGGGAGCTTCTTTTGGCTTGCGGCCACGTTTCGCCGGTTGGGCAGCAGCGGTAGCGCCAGCTGCGGCGGCCGCCTTTGCGCCACGTCCGCGTTTGGCCGACGGCGGGGGCGGCGGCGGGGGCGGCGGCGGAGCAAATGGCTTGAGGAACTTGATCAACTCGGTGTGAGAGCGCATTTTCCCGTCCAGCATGCCCAGGAAAATTTCATGGTTGAGTTTCTCCCAGTCCTTGTGCTCCGGGGTGATGAGCAATTCAGCCATTTCCGGGACGGGTAGTTTTTCGCGAACCTGGCGCCACTTGCCAAAGAAGTTGTCGATCTTCTGTTCGACGGCCTGTTGTTTCGTTGTCAGTTCGAGGAACAGGATGGCCTCAGGGCTGGCATGCGAGAGCAGCTCCCAGGTACGTGACGGCGTCGCCGCTTCTTTCCCGGTGAGGCGTTTCGCGAGATCCTTTGCGCCATCTTCGATGTGCTTCCACTGATTGACCAGGTCCTTGCGCGGGATCATACGCTGTATCTCGCCGATTTCCTTGTCGCCCATACGGCGGCTAAGGAAATAGAGGACGGCCGGAGCGGCATCGACGGTCATGCCGACATTGATCATCTGCTCGCGCGATTTCTGGAGCCGGGCGAGATCAGCCGTGTCCATCTTTGCAGTGGACCAGTGCGGATGGAGGACCTTGAGCCAACCGTCCTTCTCAAGCATGCGAATGATGTGGAGCGGGTCTTCCTCGTATGCAAGTTGCTCGGTTTCGTACCCAAGCTTGTCCTTGTTCACGTACTGGATGTAGTCGCCTTCCCGGGCGGCGTCGTAGCGGGCCTGGGTACGTTCCTCAAGCTGCCAGTGGAAGCGGGCGGCAAAGCGGGTAGCGCGGATGAGGCGCGAGGGCTCCTCGAGGAAGGAGTAGTTGTGCAGGATCCGAATGAGCTTCAGTTCGATGTCGGCGAGTCCATTGAAAGGGTCGAGAAGCAGGCCGCGGGAGCCGGGATTCAGAGAGAGTCCCATGGCATTCACGGTGAAGTCGCGGCGGCGGAGGTCGTCGTTGATGGCGGAAGGGTGGACCTCGGGGGCCCTGCCCGGCTTATCATAGATTTCCTGCCGGGCCATGTTGATTTCGGCTCGGACGTTGCCCGGAAGGACGAGATATAAGACCTTCAGATCCTCATCGGCCCAGGATACCGTAGCTCCAGCTTTCTCCAAGTCTTTCTGTAACTTATGTGGGTTTCCCTGTAGCGTGATGTCAATGTCGTGAATGGGAAAGCCAGTGAGAATGTCTCGGATGGTGCCACCTGTGAGGTAAACGTTCATCTGGTGGCTGAGGGCGAGGTCTTGAATCAGGTTCACACCACGCATCTGGTCCGGTGTGAGCCGGGTTTCCATCGTGTAAATGTAATCGGCCATTCTTTGCTAGCCTTCTAAGTGCCTTATGATCAATTGTTTACATCTTCGGTGCGAAAAGTATGGAAAACCAGGCTGGCTCCGTTGATGTTTACTTATAAGTAATCACACAGGACAAGGAAAGTACCTTTCGCACTACTCTCGGTGCAGTCGAGCCTGCAACCCACGCATAATAAAGCCTTTCATTGATAAAGAAAAGAAAGTTCTGAGAAAAACCGCGATTGTCGCTGGTGGGTGGTCCAGAAAAAAACGGCATCTGCGAATCGCGGCAGATCTGGGGCATTGAGATAACGCAGACCGATTACCGATTGGTTACTGCAGCAGAGTTCGCTGCACCCAATGCCCGGAAAAGGTGGCAAAATTAGAAGGAGACCCCAACGGAGCCTGCCGTCAATGCCTTCAACACATAAGAAAGTGGTCGTGCGGAAAATGGACCGCGACTCGGTGAACGGGTTTGTGGCGGCTGGCGCTTTCGTGAATGACGGCAAGTTGGAGATGTTGAACACGGCGGGCAACGTCGTGAGCATCGAGCTGCGAGACATTAAAGGGGTCTATTTTGTCCGGGAGTTCGGGGATTCGGAAACCCTGGCGCGAAAAACATTCACGAGCCGTCCCCGGACCGAGGGTCTGTGGGTGCGTGTTCGGTTTCGCGACAACGAGACTCTCGAAGGGCTGATGCCGAATGACCTGACACAGATCACGGCAGAAGGCTTCTTTCTCAATCCTCCGGATACGCGCGCGAACACGCAGAGAATTTTCATTCCACGTACGGCTCTGGCTGAGATGACGGTGCTGGCCGTCATCGGTAGCCGGACAAGGCGTCGCCCCACGGAAGAGGACTTGCGCCAGGTTCCAATGTTCGAACAGTAGCTTGGGGCCAGGGACGTCAGTACGACGATGATCGCAACCAGTTCCTTCCTGGCGGATATTTCGTGGCGAATGCATACGTCTCGACGATCCGACACAACTTGGAAGTGTTCGCGGCAGCTTAGAACCTGCTCGACCGCCGATACGAACTTGGCCGAACTCGGGTGATCACCATCGGTCCGCCGATACTTGCGCGCGTGGGATTTCGATTCACCCTGGGCGGCAACTAGGTCAGCGTTCGACGCGGAAGTCGAAGCAGCCGGCTTCGCGATCGCGCACTTCGATGTAATCGACGTCACTCCTATTCAGAACCTCTCTAACCTTTGCTTCGTGCCCGTCATTTGCATCGACGATTACTCGCGCCACGAGGTTCTGACCTCTCGCATATGCATTGAGAACCGCGGCATGGGCCATCATCTCTTTCGGATAGCCACCGTGCTCCGGATAGCGCTCACATCTGTGGGCGTGAATGAAGACAGGGCCGGGCAGAGGAATAGCTTCAATCCCGAAGAACGGATCGTATGTGAAGAGGATTCTGCTCTCTTCTCCGATGCGAAAAGTCTGCAGACAGAGGCGGCAGGGACCATATCCGGTCGCGATCTCCACATGGGCGGGATGCCCGTAGCCCGGAGCCTTCCCGGTAGCGCGCACTTTGTCGGCAACTTTGGGTGGAATCGCGATAATTCTGTAATTGCTCACGGACAGATCTCCTCACGCATAATTAACGAGACCATCTTCGTCGGTTTCGAGCATCTTCGATATCCGCTTCTTGCGGGTAATTCGAATCTCCCGGCTAGGCTATCTTTCGGAATCTTTGATTGGCGCATCGCATCCATGCTTGAGGGGTTCGGACCATGCCAAATCAGCAGCGGACGCAAGCAGAAAAAGGAAAGCGCTTTCGTGAATTACACCAGCAGGATCACGCATTCATCATTCCAAATCCATGGGACATAGGAACGGCGAAGCTGCTCGAGTCGCTGGGGTTTGAAGCGCTCGCTACGACAAGCGCGGGATATGCCTTTTCGGTTGGGAAACCAGATGGCGCACTCAGCCGGGACGAGATGATTACACATGCGGCGGAGATTGTCGCCGCGACGAGTCTGCCGGTGAGCGCCGATCTCGAGAATCTTTACGTCGACGATCCCACCAAGGTTGGAGAAACGATTCGAATGGCTGCCGCTGCGGGCCTTGCTGGCTGCTCCATTGAGGACGTTCCGCTTGGACGCGGCGGAGAGCCCTACGAACTGCAATTGGCTGTTGATCGCGTTCGAGCCGCGGCCGAGACAGCGCATGCACTTCCCTTCCCGTTCACTCTGACGGCGCGAGCGGAGAACTACATCGTCGGCCGCCCGGATCTGCGCGACACTATCGTCCGCCTGCAGGCGTTCCAGGAGGCTGGAGCGGACGTCGTGTTCGCGCCTGGGTTAAGAACCAGGGAGGACATTGCGACCGTTGTGCGCTCGGTGGATCGACCGTTGAACGTCATTATGGGCTTGCAGGGTGTTCAACTGAGCCTGGCGGAACTCTCGGAAATTGGCGTAAAGCGAATCAGCGTGGGCAGCGCACTGTCGCGAGCAGCCCTTGGCGCGTTTCTACGGGGCGCTCACGAGATGATCGAGCACGGCACCTTCAATTTCGCCGACGATGCCACGAAATACGCCGACCTGAATGCGATGTTTTCGCAGGCGCTGGGAAACCGGGCAGCATGAGTTCGCGCGGCCGTCGCACTACGAGTGCGCGGGGTCGCCAACTACGTAAAAACGGTTGGGACCTGCCGGCTTGATTCCATGCTGCTCGAAGCAATCCTTGATCTTTCGCCGCAGTTCGCGCGCGACTGCGTACTGTTGCCCCGGACGCGTCTTTACCAGCAGCAGATAGTCGACAGTATCGCCGCTCACGCGATCGATCCCCGGTACGTCAGGATCCGCCACGATGGCATCGGCGTAATTGGGGTCATTGCGGACCTCGGTGGCGACCTCTTTCAACAGCGCAACAATGCGATCACTGTTCTCCTTGTAATCGACGGCGACGTGCATCGTGAGTTGCGTCCAATCGCGGGTGAGATTGCTGACGATTGTCATCTGGCTGTTGGGAATCATATGAACCGTACCGTCAGCGTCGCGAAGCATGGTGCGCCGCAAAGTGAGCGACTCGACGGTTCCCTGAACGCCGGCGGTCCGGATCACATCGCCAACGTCGAAGGTGTTCTCGATAAGAAAGAAAAATCCGGTGATGAAATCCTTGACCAGCGTTTGTGCACCGAATCCGATGGCGAGACCTGCGACTCCGGCCGAGGCGAGTAGCGGACCGATATTGATGTTGAACAGCGGCAGGATCTCCATAAGCGCAAAAAACGCCACCAGGAAAACGCCAACGCTGTAAATCACGCTGGCAAGCGTCCGAATCTGCTGCGCTCGTATTCCGGCCACAGCCGCGCGCTCAGTGAAGTGCACAAGGCGATTCCGCACGATCCGGAAAAGCACCAGCAGGATGGCAGCGATGATGAGTACACCGAGGATCTTCGGCGCTTTGGTATGCAAAAAGTCAAACAGGTCGTCACCGTACTGATCGAGCAGGTGAACCCATTTGCCCGGAGGACCGAAACTTACTAGCAGGTGGTCAAGCATTTCGAGAAAGTATAAATGGCACCAAGCTGCAACGGAACGATTGTGGATTCTGCGGGACAGATAAGCCAGAAGTATAATCTCCCAAACACGAAACAAGAGGCATTCCCATGGGCTCTGCTAACCTTCGTCGCGCTCTCGGCGGCATCCTGATTCTCTTTCTCTTCTACTTACCCCTTTCGATGTTCGCGCAATCGCCTGTCTCACAGCAGCCGCAGCCGGGGCAGATTGGCGTACCGGGGCAGAAAGAGGAACCTATCCCCAAGGACATCGCCGACCGCATGGCCAGGGAGCAGATGAGGGACCGGTATGACAGCCTGAAGCGCGATTCTGAGAGGTTACTGGAACTCGCGACAGAATTAAAGCAATACGTCGACAAGTCAGGGCAAGATGTTATGTCATTGGAAGTAATTCGCAAGTGTGACCAGATCGAGAAGCTCTCAAAGAGTGTGCGCGCCAAGATGAAAGGCAACTGAAAGCCAGCGCCTGACGGAGTTTTTTAAGGTTTCCGGGTTGCGCGTCGATCCTCCCCGAGAATCCAAGCCATTGACCCAGCGGCCTGCGTGCAGTTTGGTGTTTGACCCGGTTTTTTGCAGCATGTTATAAAGAAACGCTTTTTGGCTCAGCGCCTTAGGATATTCAAGCGCTGATTTCCCATACGCGGCCAAATTTCAATCCTATCGTTTTGAAGTGGAAGCGCGTTCGGGGTTCCGGCACTCAGACCGAACGACAGGTCGGTGACGAAGCTCACAGCCGGGTGAGTACCGTTTGAGAAAGGATCAGACGACTGACTCGGGGCCTCCGACCGCTCACTGATGCGCCCCAACCCGTAATCGAGACCAGATCTCTGGAGGAAACGTATGTCGAAGACTGTGGCGGCCTTGACTGGCCTGCTACTCCCCACACTCGCTTACGCGCAACCGGAACACGGTGGCGGCGAGGCCAACCTGGTGCTTCCTGACCTGACAAAAGTTAACTTCCTCGGCATGAACGGCCATTCACTGCTGATGATCGGCTTGCTCTTCTGCCTGGGCGGCATGCTGTTTGGCTTGATGATCTACATGCAGCTCAAGAACCTGCCGGTTCACCGTTCCATGCGCGACATCTCTGAACTGATTTACGAAACCTGCAAGACTTACCTGATTACGCAGGGCAAGTTCATTCTTGTACTCTGGGCGTTTATCGCCGTCATCATTGCCCTGTACTTCGGGTACCTGGCCCCGGTGCCCGGAAAATCCGTAGGAGTCACGCTGCCGATCATTCTTCTTTTCAGTTTGATTGGCATCGGTGGCAGCTACGGGGTCGCCTGGTTCGGCATTCGAGTGAATACCTTCGCGAATTCGCGCACTGCGTTCGCGGGCTTGCGGGGAAAGCCGTATCCAATATCTGCCATTCCGCTGAAGGCCGGCATGAGCATCGGTATGTTACTGATCTCGGTCGAGCTCCTGATCATGCTGTTCATCCTGCTCTTCGTGCCGGGATCGTATGCGGGACCGTGCTTCATCGGGTTCGCCATCGGCGAGTCGCTGGGCGCAGCGGCACTGCGTATCGCAGGCGGCATCTTCACCAAGATCGCGGATATCGGATCCGACCTGATGAAGATCGTCTTCAAGATCAAGGAAGACGACGCACGTAATCCTGGCGTGATCGCCGACTGCACCGGCGACAACGCGGGAGACTCGGTTGGCCCGAGCGCCGACGGATTCGAAACTTACGGCGTCACCGGCGTGGCGCTGATCACCTTTATTCTGTTGGCCGTCAGAAACCCCGAGACGCAGGTCCAGTTGCTCGTGTGGATCTTCGTCATGCGCGTGATGATGCTGGTTTCCAGCTCCGGCGCATACTTCCTGAACGGGGTGTTCGCCCACGCGAAGTACGGCAACTCGGATGAGATGAACTTCGAAGCACCACTGACTTCGCTGGTCTGGGTCACTTCTATCATCTCCATCATCCTGACCTATATCGTGTCATACTTCATCATCCCAACACTTGGTGACGGTACGTTGTGGTGGAAGCTGGCATCGATCATTTCGTGCGGAACGCTGGCGGGAGCAATTATTCCCGAACTCGTGAAGGTGTTTACGTCGACCGAGTCCAGCCACGTGAAAGAGGTCGTCACATCAGCCCAGGAAGGCGGAGCCTCGCTGGGAATTCTGTCGGGATTCGTTGCCGGTAACTTCTCGGCTTACTGGCTGGGATTCTCGATGGTCGCGCTGATGGGCATTGGCTATTACTTCACTACGGGCCCATCTATGGCACCCCTGATGCTCGCTCCCGCGGTATTCGCCTTTGGCCTCGTCGCGTTCGGATTCCTCGGCATGGGTCCGGTGACGATCGCGGTGGACTCCTACGGCCCTGTAACGGACAACGCGCAGTCAGTCTACGAATTGTCGCTCATCGAGAACATTCCCGGGATTCAGGGCGAGTTGAAGAGGGATTTCAACATGGACGTGAATTTCGAGCGCGCAAAGCACTTGCTGGAAGAGAACGATGGCGCTGGCAACACCTTCAAAGCGACGGCAAAACCGGTGCTGATCGGAACCGCGGTAGTCGGCGCCACTACGATGACCTTCTCGATCATAATGGCGCTGACGCAGGGGTTGCGGCCGGAGCTGGTTGGCAACCTCTCGCTTTTGCATGCCCCCTTTCTCCTCGGTTTGATTTCAGGCGGCGCGATGATCTACTGGTTCACGGGCGCTTCGACGCAGGCCGTTACTACCGGCGCTTATCGTGCAGTCGAATTCATCAAGGCGAATATCAAGCTCGAAGGCGTCGAGAAGGCCTCGGTCTCCGACAGTAAGAAGGTGGTTGAAATCTGCACGCAGTACGCGCAGAAGGGCATGTTCAACATCTTCCTCGCAGTCTTCTTCGCGACCCTGGCATTCGCGTTCGTCGAACCGTTTTTCTTTATCGGCTACCTGATCTCGATCGCGATCTTCGGCCTGTACCAGGCGATCTTCATGGCCAACGCCGGCGGTGCCTGGGATAACGCGAAAAAGATCGTGGAGGTTGAACTGAAGCAAAAAGGCACGCCACTGCACGATGCAACGGTGGTCGGCGATACCGTGGGCGATCCCTTCAAGGACACGTCTTCGGTGGCGATGAACCCGGTCATTAAGTTCACGACCCTGTTCGGATTGCTGGCTGTGGAACTGGCGGTTACGTTTAGCGCACAGAGAGCGGTGCTCGGCGAAGTGCTGGCGATCGTGTTCTTCCTGGTCTCCGTGTACTTCGTTCGAAAGTCGTTCTACGGAATGCGGATCGGATCGCACGTGGAAACGTCTCAGAAAGCAGCGACACGGTCGTAAACGGTCACTGAAGCGGTCCTCGGGATTGAATCTGAGGAGTCGATCTGATGTTTCGGTCTAGACGATTCGATTCTGAGGATTCGCTTCTGGTTATCGGACGCCACCCTTCCGGGTGGCGTCTCCTTTTGGAGTGCTCACTCTTGGCTGTGGCATTTTCTTTTGAGCGAAGCGGCGCATTTTGCCGGGGCTCATTCGTGACTTCGGGACGTTCAATTTTGACGCGGAGTTCGAGTCCCGTTACAATGAATTTGAAAATTGAATACGGCGCTTCGGCGCATTCACTCCTCAGTAGCTCAATGGCAGAGCATCCGGCTGTTAACCGGAGGGTTGTAGGTTCGAGTCCTACCTGAGGAGCCATTCTTTCTAGGACTTACGCCGCGCACCCTCGGCCGGCACTTAGCAATACTTAGCAATTCCCTCACAGATTGGGTCGTCTGCGGCGGCAGAACCGGC
>JAVUPY010000001.1 GCA_032252755.1 Terriglobia bacterium | reverse complement strand
TTGCGGTCATGTTTCCGGGCCGTCCAGACGCTGATATGCACTTGAGCCAGCATTGCTTTCTCGGTGATGTTCATAGAAGTCACTCTTTCTGGAGTTGGTGGCGATGCGCGAGGTCACGCGCACCGCCTTGTAAGGGGATACAGAGGAACAGCGGCCGTCAAGCTACCAGATCGCCAAAGCGGACGCCGAAGTTGACGAACGTCTTGGTGCTGGTGATGGCATTGTCCCGAACAGATGCATCGCGCATTGCCAGCACATGGAATTCCGGTTCCATGCGGTCCAGGTAGATTGCAGCTTTGTCGATGTTGCGATCATTGATCACGCGGCCGAGCGCCGTGGCAATCGCGAAGGACGCCGATGGGTCGTTCTGCGGCAGTCGTGCGCCCGAGGGGTTCAGCATGATCTCATCGGTGGATGGCAAATTCCGAAACAGATGCAGGAAGGAATAGAACTCGCCCGCCGCGGCGCTCCCAATGGCTCCCTCGAGCAGCTGTAGCAAGAGAGGATCAAGATCGGCGTGACGCGCGAGCCAAGCCTCCAGAATCCGGGAAGCCATTACATTGGACCTGGGAGTTGGCCACGCATTGACTCCGCTGGCCAGGTCCGCGGCATGCAGCAATTGCGGACGGAAGCGCAGGAAGGCAATCAGTTCGGGCCGAACGTTGTGATGAATGGCCCAGCGACACCAGTCGGTCAGATCCGGTTCGAGCGTGAGGTGCCAGAAACGGTTCTGCAACGGGCGAGGCATGGCAAAGTGAACGCCGCGCTCGGCGGGCGGATTGCCGGCTGCGATGATCTGCCAGCCTTCCGGCAGGACATATTCTCCCAAGCGCCGATCTAGGACAAGCTGATAGCAGGCGGCCTGAACCATCTGGGGCGCGGAAGTCAACTCATCGAGAAAGAGTATGCCCTTTCCCTGCGTGGGAAGAAAGTCCGGTGGCACCCACTGGGTTTTGTCCTCATGAATGCGAGGCAGACCGCGCAAGTCGACCGGGTCGAGCAGGACGGCGCGAATGTCGACAAAATCGAAGTTCAGGGAAGCGGCAAAATCGCGGATGATGTCTGATTTTCCAATCCCGCAAGCGCCCCACACGAAGGGCGGGACGTGCTGGGCCAGGGCGCAGTGAAGCGCCTCAGTGATAGCAGTTGGAGTCATATTTTTCCTTTGGGATGGAGATGAAAAAGGTAGACCTTCGGAGTGAAGGGTAGGAGCGGAAGACGATACAGAGAAGATTTCTGACAACGAAGAAGGGCGGCGCTCTAACGAAACAGGCTCAACTGATTTTCAGCGACATAAAGCTGTCCCTGAGGCGGCATGGAGTATCCGAGCTTCGCTTCCCAGTATTCCTGGACGAGCTTCAATAGGACGTGGCCATGACACGGGTTTGGGTAGCACCAACAGCCAAGGTCTAGGCCAGTTAAGTCTGGGACCGCCGCCATTAGCCTGAGGTTCCGGCGCGTGTCGAGCTCATATTGCTTGACGACGTCCTCTCGCGAACCATCCGGCCCGATACGATAGCGATTGGCCCAGATCGATTCGGGAAACTCTGCGAAGGGGCGGCCAATGTAGAGATCAAACCTGGACCGGCGGCAATGAACAACCTTCCCCATTCGCGGGAATACTGCTGGAGTGCTCATTCGGACCCGTGGCCACTAGCAGCGACGGGGAATACTGTGGCTACGCCCGCCTTCTCTGCCGCATCGCTGGGTGCTAATCCGTCGAGGATCAGCTTGAGCATACGCAAGTAGGGATAGTTCTCCTTGCTGCACGCTCCAGTGATCGTGGATCGGCCTCCCTTGTGGATAAGAAAGCGACGATCGATGTCGAGAGTGAAAAGGGCGAGGGAATCCTGTTTCGCCAGTTCCTTATATTCTGCGGAGTACCGTGGTTGAGGCACATGATGGCTCATTATTAACCTCTTTCGCTATCTACTCGACTCTCGTTCGATGATCGCCGCGCCCTCAATTTCCGCTTTTGAGATCGGACAATTGTGCTCTCTGAAAATCTGGTTGCAGCAGTTGAATAAAATCGCTCGTGCGTCAAGGTTTGCTTTGGCGTCGTCGCGCGACATCCGTTCATCGAAGTTGTTACGGACGTATTGACACGCATCGTGGAGCCGGTCGAGGGCGATCAAGACGCGGGGATCGATAACGTCGAACGCGCTGCTCATGATTTCCTTTGCGTACGGTCCAGTCCCAGTAAGGTGGACTGGCATTTCGCTTTCACAGACTTAGCGAAACTATCCCATGCTTCTTTGTCGACAGCCACCACAGTGACGTGAGGCTCGCCGGCGTTGAAGCGGACAGGATATTGGCCTCCGGGGAAGGTGAAGGACAGGCTGGGCGGAACCGTAAACTCATACGATCCGGTCACGACGATGCCCGGCCATTTGGCCGTAGCGTAAGCCAGCATGTCGTCATGGACTTGTTTCCGCTTCGCGCACTCAGCCATCTCGTTGTCGTGACAGGACTGCGAACAGAAAACCGATTGGTCACCGACGTACACGATCTGCGCGGGAATTGTTTCGGCTTCGTCCTCGAACTCGTCATCGTCCTCGCGTACTTGTTTGCCGCATCCGGAGCAGTATTGCCACCAGCCGGCCGCCAGCAAAGCTTTGGCAGGAACCGGCCCAGGTGCGAACTTATCGAACTCTGGCGCGAGCCTGCAGGACTCGACTTCCTCAAAAGGAATATCGAGCTCATTGGCTCCGTTGCGTCGCGCAACCACATTTGAGGCCGCGAACACAACGCAACCCGTTTCGTAGCCTTGAACGCTGTAGGCCCGCAGTCCCTCGCTTGTCATGGTGCTTTCTCCCTATCATGCAGTACGTCGAATCAGGCTCCCCTCGCGGAAATCTGCGAGAGGAGTCGATCATTGAACTCGCTCGAATTCATCGGGCTTGACGCCGAGCAACTTTCCATTCGAGAGCACGACCGAAACGGCGCCATGCGGATTTGCAATGGCATCGTGGATTCCGGCTTCGGCGATGGTGTTGTGGCCGAATGGGAAATCACCGTGAACCATGCGCGGCAGGTAAACCTTGAAGTGGTTGCTTGCTTCTTTGCTCACTTGACACCACTTTCGTCTGCCTGATTCGCGCCTGTTTGTACGCTTTCAGCATGAATACCAGCCTGATCGCGCAAATCGTACTCGTCTGTTTTGTCGATGGGAAACTGCATCGTAGAACCCGCTTTCGCTACGACATCGCATTCCCAGAACTTGTATCCGTTCTGGCCAGTAACTAATTGATGATTGCCGCCACATCCACACTTCGGCGCATCCATGGACTCGGAAGACCCCGGCACGGCGCGCGGACATGGCTGCTCTGCCTTGTCGTCCACGTCCGAAACTCCACACTTCGCGCATTCGTAAAACTGTCGCCATCCCGGTTTCAGCTTCCATTCGTGAGAACCGCGTACTGCCATTGCATCTAATGTGGATAGCAAGGTCTGGTACTTGATAAACGCAGCAGCCATTTTCCATAGAAATGGTTCACACTGATCCCACGTCCACGTCTTGGGCAGGGTTACCTCGAATCCGAGCGATACATGCGTTGGTTTGCCTTCGCTCCGGTCTGGGTTGGGTATGAGGATGAAGTTGTTGGAGCCGTGTCCACTTGCAGACGCATACGGCTGCCTGGCGAACACATCGCGAACTGCGGCCTGTGTTTCCTCATTCCAGGAATTGAACTTATCCGGCAGTAATGGCATTGTTTCTACCTCTCGTCTTGCGTGTCAATTGTGTCACTGAAGATTGCATGGCAGCTTGCTCCTACTGGACGTGCGGCGTACAGACCAGGCAGAATGGAACGCCCCATATGATGGCATTCGCAGCTACAGGTTGTCAGAGGTTCTTTC